>JAJYSO010000233.1 GCA_021793535.1 Bacteroidota bacterium
ACCGATTGGAGTGGTTAGGCGGCAACGAATGGACGCAACGCCACAGCGCGCAATCGAGGGGGCACCACGAGGTACAATCGTACAGATTTGCGAAATAGAGGCCAGTATTCAAGGAAATTCAAGTTATCACCTGAAAAGGGTGACTCCTATTGCCGTGCAGTTAACCAATTAATCAAAGCACTATGAAATGTAAGGGCATATTTTTTACTGTATTTTATCTTTGGGGAACGGCCAGTATACTCGCACAACCCAATATTTTAAATGCTGTAACCCCATCGGAGATCGGGCAGAAGACCATCGAGCAAATGGAACAAGATAATGCTTTGGAGCCTTTACCATACGGATATACGGATGACCGGGATATCCTCTGGGCTAAAACCACTTGGGAATTTATTGACGTAAAGCAAAAGGTGAATTTTCCTTTGCTTTACCCCTTGGATACAGGCGCATTGGGTGCAGAACGCAAGTCACTTTTCCACGTTTTGGTGGATAATGCCAAAAAAGGAAAGATCAAACACCTTTATGCCGATTCTTATTTCAATCGAGAACTTTCTTTTCAAGAATTAGACGCAACCTTAAGGCGTGTGGATACCTTGGATGCAGGCTATGAACAATTAAATGCGGGACTTGAACTGGACCCACAATTTATAGATTACACCGATATAGATGGATCGGATCTGCAAGGCTTTCGAATCAGGGGATACTGGTACTTTGACAGCAGGCAAGGCGATCTTCGCTATCGCTTAATTGGTTTGGCACCAGTAGTAATCGATGCCTATTCAAAATCTCAGGGCATTGAAGATGCAGAACCTGTCGAATTGTTCTGGGTGTTCTATCCAGAAGTGCGCGATCTTCTTTTCCATCAACAAGTCTTTAATCCCAATAACTCGGCCCATCCTTTTAATTTTGATGAAATCCTCAATGCTCGCCGGTTCAGTGCCGTCGTTTATAAGGTGGACAATGAGGTCGGAGACCGAGCGGTCCAAGATTATATTGGCGATAACTCGCTCTTACAGTTATTGGAATCCGAACGGCTAAAAAACGAAATTAGGGAGTTCGAAATGAACATGTGGAATTACTAATACCCTATCTTTCTAGCAAAACAGCGCTTATCCGAATGAAAAGCGCTGTTTTTTTGATGTGCTATACTAGATCAGGTTAAGCGGACTCACCTGCAGCGATGCTGTTAGGACTAGGTTAACGAGAGAAGTTCTCTATATTTAGGCAAAGGCCAATACTGATCATCTACCAAAAATTCTAATTTATCACAATGGTAACGAATTTGTGTAAAACAAGCCTTTACCTCATCACTGTATGCGCTTGCTCTCGCCTCCCTGTCCGCTATCTTATTCACCCGCTTTCTGATCTCAATCATCTCTTCAACGCGCTCTCCAATCTCCAAAACATGAGTGGATATCGCGGAGAGGATACGCTTTTGTACTCGCCAATCCCTTTCCTCAAATTTCAATTCCTGTAATCCCCTGACATTAGTAATTAAACGGTTTTGGTATCGTACAGCTGCAGGAATCACATTATTCATACACAAATCTCCCAATACGCGAGCCTCTATTTGTATACGTTTGATATAATCTTCCAATAAAATTTCGTAGCGGGCGCGAAGTTCGGCCGGTGTTAGAACGCCCATTTTAGAAAAAACAGTAATCGCTTTTTCGCTATTATAGACCTCCAATGCATGAGGGGTTGTTTTCTTATTGGACAACCCCCTATGTGCCGCCTCTTCAACCCACTTCTCACTGTATCCGTCTCCTTCAAATCGCGCATTCTTTGAAGAGGAGATGGCCCTTTGTAGCGCTCTTAAAATGGCTCCATCCTTAGTTTCTCCTCTCTTTATATACTTCTTTACCCTAGCGTCAAATTTTGTAAGCGTATCGGCGACTATGGTGTTCAGGGTAATCATCGCACTGGCTGAATTAGCGCTAGCCCCCACAGCTCTAAACTCAAACTTATTCCCCGTAAAAGCAAAAGGAGAAGTTCGGTTTCGATCCGTATTATCCTTAAACAATTCCGGAATGCGCTGATGCAAATCAATCTTTAGTGTATTTTCATCCTGCTTGTCCAAAGCATTGCCCACTCGCGATTCGATTTCATCCAATACTTCAGTCAAGTAACGACCTATAAAGATGGATACAATGGCCGGTGGAGCTTCATGGGCGCCCAGCCTGTAATCATTTCCCGCAGAAGCAATAGAGGCCCGAAGCAAGTCGGCGTAATCGTGAACCGCTTGAATAGTGTTGATAAAAAAGGTAAGAAACATAAGGTTATTATTAGGGGTCTTTCCAGGCTTCAATAAATTTATCCCGGTATCGGTCTGTAAACTCCAATTATTGTGTTTCCCTGATCCGTTAATTCCCGCAAATGGCTTTTCGTGCAGCAACACTTTCAACCCGTGCCTTTTTGCCACCTTTTCCATTATATTCATCAAAAGTACATTGTGATCTACGGCAACATTTACTTCTTCAAAAATAGGAGCACACTCAAATTGTGCAGGAGCGGCCTCGTTATGTCTTGTCTTTAACGGGATTCCCAATCTATACGATTCTATTTCTAATTCTCTCATAAAAGCATATGCACGATCTGGGATAGAACCAAAATAATGATCCTCAAGTTGCTGTCCCTTAGCAGGGGGATGGCCAATAATCGTTCGACCACATTGCATGATGTCAGGGCGCGCTCGCGCTAAACTCGCATCTACCAGGAAATATTCCTGCTCCCATCCTAAATTGACATGCACATTGTTGATGCGCTGATCAAAATAGCGACAAACCGCAGTAGCAGCCTGATTTAAGGACTCAATAGATTTTAATAAAGGCGTCTTAAAATCTAAGGACGCTCCCGTATAGGAAATAAAAGCCGTTGGGATACAAAGGGTGCGCCCTACCCCCAAATCCATTATAAAGGCCGGTGAGGAGGGATCCCATGCCGTATATCCTCGAGCCTCAAAAGTCGTTCTGAGTCCGCCACTGGGTAAGCTAGAGGCATCGGGTTCTTGTTGTACGAGAGCATCTCCATCAAAATTTTCAATAGGAACGCCCTCATCTATACTAAAAAAGGCATCGTGTTTTTCGGCTGTTGTTCCGGTAAGGGGTTGAAACCAATGTGTATAATGGCTCACCCCCTTATCTATAGCCCATGCGCGCATCCCTGATGCTATTTGGCTTGCTATTTTACGGTCAATTTTAACACCCGACTTCACAGAGGTTACTAGACTTTTGTATGCTTCAACCGTTAAATACTCTTGAATAACTTTACCGGTAAACACATTACAAGCGTAGTAATCCGTAATTTTTGCGTAAGTTAAGCTCGTATGCGTTTCCATTTGGCCAGAAGCCCGTACGGGTGCTTCCATAAGGGAAGAAAATCTCAAATTATTCATATGAAGATAATTTTGTTTTTATTGATAAATGTGATATGTATTTGACGCTTAGCTGTAGGGACCCACAACCCCAGAGGTTTAGGCTTCAAAAGATATCCATGAATAAGTAAAATAAAAAAGGGAGGATGGGAAAGGCTCTTCTCTCTCGATAACGAATACTATTGTTGACCACAAAAGGCTGGGCAGAAAAATACAGCATTGAATCGTACCACAACGAAACAGACCAGTTGTTAAGTTCTAGGATCACTACAGCCGGTGGGTGCTGGGGAGGATGTATTGTTGATGCTCCGCCATATATCATATCGGAAAAGACTCCTTTCGCTCTGATATATGTATGGATAGCACACTTCATTTAGATCAACAATAAAGGGACAGTAGTTTATCTCGACAGGCGTGAGATGATTGAAGTCTTGGTTTCCGGCGAGTACCTGTTCGATTCTGGTGTAACGGTTGGTTACAAGGGGGTGAAAAGAAAGGTATTACGCTCTCTTTTGTTGCCTCTCTTATAACCAACCTTTTTGAAAACATTTTTAACGTATTTACGGATGTCCCGCTGATTAGAATTACCATTTAAAATTGAGCTAAGGGACCGTTGAAAATTCTGTTTAAGAACACTCGAAAAACCCGCTCTTTTTCTTTCTTATATTTTATACTGTACGTTCTAAAAAAAATCAGCTTTTACAGCAGTTCAATTTGATGTTCAGCGAATCGTTGAACCATATTTTCC
>JAJYSO010000234.1 GCA_021793535.1 Bacteroidota bacterium
AGAATGGCCTTGATTAACTGCAGAATATGCGGATAAAAAATCATAGTATCTCTTGCCTTCTACATCCCACAAATACACTCCTTTGCCCTTTGATAAAACCACCGGCAAAGGCCCGTAGTTATGTGCACCATATTTGTTCTCAAGCTCCATTGCTTGCTCAGATGAAGTAATGTGTGTAACCGTCATAATCGTATTTCTAAAAAGTATTAAAATAAAAAGAGAGAAAATTTCCATTTCTCTTATAAGTCTATTGCAATTTACTGAATTTATTAGTTCTTTTCATGGAGATTAACACCCCTTCATTTCTTTTTTATATAAAAAGGAGCTTCTTTTTAACAAGCACCCAATATGTGGTGATTTTATCTATTTTCTTAAACATCCGAAAACAGGATATAGCACTCTCCCTCCTCCCTGTTCATCTAGTGTACCCACCACCTGATCTTACTTTGCTCCTCTTAAAATACGAGCTGCTTTTTCAACTATAAGACATACAAACAAGGGTTTAAAAAGTATATTTTGCCTAAGCTGTAAATAAGCGGTCCGATGATTTTGTGGATCGTCCACTAAAAATAAGATCATCCTTAAAAAAACGATATCCTACAAAAAAGCTTATTTTTGTCGCATGGCAAGAAAAAACAAACGAATCGTATTTGAAGGTGTCGAAATTATCGACGCCGGTGCCAAGGGCAAAGGCATTGCAAAAGCTCCGGATGGGCGTATCATTTTTGTCGATGATGTCATCCCGGGAGATGTGGCGGACCTTCAAACCTATAAAAAAAGGAAGGCCTATTACCACGCTAAGCCGATCCGTTTCCACCAATACTCAAACAAAAGAATTCCTTTAGAAGAACAAAACAAAGATTATTCAGGTGTAGCGCCTTGGCAAAATATGCAGTATGAGCATCAACTTTTATACAAACAAAAGGAAGTTGAAAACAACCTCAGGCGTTTGGGAAACTTAGAGCTACCGGAAATCTCTCCGATCATTGGAAGCAAGGCAACACATTACTACCGAAACAAAATGGAATACACCTTTAGCAACAAAAGGTGGTTTACCGAAGAAGAAATCAACAGCACACAAAACTTTGACCATTTAAATCAAAACGCCTTGGGGTTCCACGTTCCGGGAATGTGGGATAAAGTCATTAACATTAAAGAATGTCACCTTCAAAAAGAGCCCAGCAATGCTATACGCAATGCGATTCGTGAATTTGCGTTGAAAAACGACTTGTCTTTTTTTGATTTAAAAAAGCAAGAGGGTTTCTTAAGGACTTTAATGATTCGCACCTCGACCACTAATGATTTAATGGTATTGGTTCAATTCTTTTACGAAGACAGCGCCAAAAGAGAATTGCTCTTGGATTTCATTGGAAATAAATTTCCAGAAATCACCTCTTTACTCTATGTCATCAATTCCAAAGGGAACGAAACCATATACGATCAAGAGGTGTTATGCTATAAAGGGAAGGACCATATCTATGAAGAAATGGAAGGTCTGCGTTTTAAAATTGATGCCAAGTCTTTTTACCAAACCAATTCGGAACAAGCCTATCAACTGTATAAAGTAGCTCGTGAGTTTGCCGACATTTCCCCGCAAGATATCGTGTATGACTTGTATACCGGCACAGGAACCATTGCACAGTTTGTCGCTAAAAAAGCTCAAAAAGTTGTCGGGATTGAAGCCGTTCCGGAGGCCATCCAAGCCGCCAAAGAAAATGCCAAGCAGAATAAGATTACCAATACGGTATTTTACGCCGGGGATATGCGTAAAATCTTAACAGATGCCTTTATTTTAAAAAATGGAGCACCAGATATCGTGATTACCGATCCCCCACGAAATGGAATGCATAAAGATGTAGTTAACCAGCTATTGAAAGTCAGGCCAAGACGAATAGTATATGTGAGTTGTAACTCCGCCACACAAGCCAGAGATCTTGCACTGTTGGACGAGGTTTATGCGATCAAAAAAGTTCAGCCGGTAGACATGTTTCCACAAACTTATCATATTGAAAACGTCGTTTGTTTAGAAGAAAGATGAAAGTAATACAGCGTATTTTTTGCACTCTCCTTGTTTTATATGCCTTGCAAAGCTGTCAATATAATGACATCTGTACTGCCGAGGTTCCCACTACTCCAAAATTGCGGATTGAGTTTCACGACCAACAACGACCAGGCCTTCTTAAAGCAGCAGAGAGTTTTAACGTCAGGGCCTTGGGAGACACCGCATACTATTTCAGTGCTCCCATCAACGATACCACAGCTGCAATCCCTCTGCGTACGGATAAAAAGGAAACCGCATATGAGTTGATCTTCCATCAAGGTGACTCTCTTGAAACAAAAAGGGATACGCTTATTTTCACCTACAATACCGACGAAATCTTTATTAGCCGAGCTTGCGGTTTTAAAAGCATTTTTACGGATTTTGATGTCACTTATACCCCCACCTCAAAAGGATGGATAAAAAACATTCAAATACCCGACACAACCAAACGAATCACAGATGACACAAAAGCTGCTCTTTTTATTTATTTTTAGTCTTCTTCTGGGCAGTAGCTTTACGGGTTCTGCTCAAGAAAAGCACGGAGTAAAAGTCGTGAATGACACAGCGGTGTATAAGGAACGCTATGGGCTAAGGATAGGCATCGATCTCAGTCGTCCAGCACGAGGATTTCTGGATAAAAAGTATAGTGGCCTCGAATTGGGAGCAGATTATCGCTTTAACGAGCGCTTTTATCCCGCCATAGAAATTGGATACGAAAATTTTGAATACGACGAAAACTACTTTTCAGCAAAAAGTCAGGGAAGCTATGCAAAATTAGGGGTGAACTATAATGCCTACAAGAACTGGATCGGGTTACAAAACGAATTATACGCAGGCCTCCGGTATGGATTTTCTTCTTTTTCGGAAGAGCTCCATAATTTTACCATATACGATAAAGATCAGTACTTTCCCCCGGATTATAGAGAAGACAGCCAAAAATTCAGTAGCCTTAGCGGGCATTGGCTAGAGCTGCAACTGGGCATTAAGGCCGAAATTATGCACAATGTATTTCTTGGGCTTCATGTAGAGCTCAAGCGATTAATCTCCAGTAAAAATCCCGATAACTTTGAGAGCCTATGGATTCCCGGGTTTAACCGACATTATGACGGAAGTGAATTTGGCATCGGCTGGGGATATTCCATTTCTTACCTTTTGCCCATTTATACCAAAGAGCGAAAAGAGGTCCGAAAATAAACCTACTTCTATCGAAAGCTACCAGGGCGTTATACGTTAAAACGAAAGTGCATGATGTCTCCATCTTGCACCACATATTCTTTTCCTTCCACTCCTATCTTTCCTGCCTCCCGCACTTTAGCTTCGGTTTGATAAGCAATATAATCTTCATATTTGATAACTTCGGCTCTGATAAATCCTTTTTCAAAGTCCGTATGAATGACCCCTGCAGCTTGTGGAGCAGTTGCCCCAATGGGAATGGTCCAAGCTCGTACTTCTTTGACCCCCGCAGTAAAGTACGTCTGTCTATTTAAAAGTTGATATGCCCTTCGTATAAGTTTTGAAGATCCCGGCTCGCTTAACCCCAAATCCTCTAAAAATAACTGGCGTTCTTCATAATCCTCCAATTCGGCAATATCCGCCTCTACTCCAACAGCCAAAAATATCACCTCTGCATCTTCATTTTTTGCAGCTTCTTCCACTAGTTCCACATAGGCATTCCCTTCGACTGCAGAAGATTCATCGACATTACATACGTATAATACCGGTTTATCGGTCAAGAGCTGAAGTGGCTTAATATAATCGATTCGATCATCTTCAGACAACTCTATGGCCCGCACGGAAGTACCGGATTCCAATCCAGTTTTCACTTTATCCAAGGCCACTTCTTCTTTTTGCGCATCTTTATCACCGGTACGAGCAGCTCTTTTTACTTTATCCAACTTCTTTTCAACCGTTTCCAAATCTTTTAGCTGCAACTCTATATCAATCGTCTCCTTATCCCGGATCGGATCTACACTTCCGTCCACATGAACCACATTATCATCATCAAAACAACGCAACACATGAATAATAGCGTCAGTTTCCCGAATATTCCCCAGAAATTGGTTTCCCAAGCCCTCT
>JAJYSO010000235.1 GCA_021793535.1 Bacteroidota bacterium
GTTTCCTTCGGTAATATGCCCAGCTTTCAGTTCAAATTTTTCTTTTCTATCTGTACCCGGCACATACATCATGGTCTTGTAACGATCAGAATTTTTAAAGATGGAGTCTTTTACAGAATAATACCCCAAAGTGTCTATTACTACATCTTGAATGTATTTGTCCACGCCATAATTTCTTCTAAATTCTACATCAAGGTAGGAAGTGTCACGACGTTGTGTGATAACGAACTCGGCTGTATCGATAAATCTAACCAAGTTGTCCCAATCACCCTCATATTCTCCGGTTACTTCTCGAACGGCCAACTCTGCTTTCCTCACGTCTTTTAACCTATCAATGGTCGGTAGGTAACGCTTCTTTTTAACTTTTTCAAACTCAATCGGCGCTTGAACGGAATTGTAAATTAAGTACCCTAAAAATAGGATTACGATCCAAAGTACTGCTTGAAGAATAATTTTCACAATAAATAAATTTTGATTAACATTATTATCACAAATCTACAATTTTTTTTTAATCAAAAAAGCATCTCAGATAAAAATCGCATATTATATTTGATTTTTATTGTTAAATGATATGACCTCCAATCAATTTTATAAAGCGCTTTATGATGAATTCCCTTTTGTACCCACATTGCAACAAAATATTGCCCTAGAGAAGATCGCTAATTTCGTAAATGAGGACGCTTCAGCTGACCCTAAAATATTTATGCTAAAAGGCTATGCCGGAACCGGAAAGACAACAATAATAGGGGCCTTGACCAAAAAACTATGGCTCTTAAAAAAGAAGGCTGTACTTGCTGCTCCTACAGGTAGAGCTGCAAAAGTAATGTCTAATTATTCAGGGGTACAAGCTTTTACGATCCACAGGAAAATATACCATCCCAAAAAATCAGGCGTCAAAATTGAGTTTACTTTACAACGAAATAAATACAAAAACACGCTCTTTATCGTAGATGAGGCTTCTATGATTTCGGATTATGAAGAGGGAAGTGGTTTTTCCAATAGTGGGTCTCTTTTGGAGGATCTTATTACCTATGTTTATTCTGGTGTAAATTGTCGTTTGATTTTGATCGGGGATACCGCTCAACTTCCCCCGGTTGGAATGGAAGTTAGCCCTGCATTAGAGGCTCAAAAATTAAGCCTGGCTTTTCAAAAGGAAGTGGAGCAGATTGAGTTGACTGAGGTGGTTCGTCAGCAAAAGCAAAGTGGCATATTACACAATGCTACCAGCATGCGAGAACATATTGGAACAGGGTTTTATGAAGGGTTTCAGTTTGAGACGAACGTAGGTGAGGACCTGGAGCGGCTGGAGGATGGAGACGAAATTTTAGACGCTATCAATGAGGCATACCTCAATTTGGGCCACGAAGAAACTGCCATTATTGTCAGGTCGAATAAAAGAGCTAATTTATACAACCAACAAATTCGTTCTAGAGTTCTCTTTCGAGAGGATGAAATTGCTGCTGGAGACTTTTTAATGGTCGTCAAAAACAACTACTTTTGGCTGAAACCCAGTAGTGAAGCTGGATTTATTGCCAACGGAGACATCATCGAAATCTTGGAGATCTATTCCATAAAAAACCTGTATGGCTTCCGTTTTGCAAGGGTAAAGGTAAAAATGGTGGACTATCCGAAAATGAATGCTTTTGAGACGGTCATTTTATTGGATACTTTAGCCCTAAATGCTCCGTCTTTACCTTATGAGCAGTCTAATAAACTTTACCAAGAAGTCATGAAAGACTATGTGGATATCAAATCAAAATATAAGAAGTACCTTAAAGTGAAGAGCAATATTTATTTTAACGCTCTGCAGGTCAAATTTAGTTATGCCATGACTTGCCATAAGTCGCAAGGGGGGCAATGGAATACTGTATTTGTTGAACAGCCTTATATTCGAGAAGGAACCATTGATAAGGAATATTTGCGCTGGTTGTATACCGCCTGTACTAGAGCCAGTGAAAAGTTGTATCTGATAGGGTTTAAAAATGAGTTTTTTAAGGCATAATTTAATTTTATGAAGGAGAAAGAAAAGATCATCGCTTTGATTCCTGCACGTTTGGATTCTACCCGTTTTCCGAGGAAATTATTAATGGATTTAGGCGGGAAAAGTGTCATTCGTAGGACTTATGAAGCCACTGTAGCCACGGGGCTGTTTGACCGGGTGTATGTCGTAACCGACAGCCGGGAAATTTACCAAGAAATTACTGGACATAAGGGATCCGCTCTCTACAGTGAGACCCGTCATGAAAGTGGGAGTGATCGGATAGCTGAAGCTGTCAAAGATATGGATGTAGATGTGGTGGTCAACGTACAAGGAGATGAGCCTTTCACGTCAAAGGCCGTGTTAGAGCAACTGTTGAATGTTTTTGCCGCAGATCAAAGAAAGGAAATTGATTTGGCTACGCCGATGCTTCGCTTGACCAAACCAGAGGATATTGATGATCCCAACAATGTGAAGGTCATTACGGATGTTTATAATTTTGCATTGTATTTTTCGAGATCTAGAATTCCCTTTCCCAGAGATCCTTTGCAGAAAGCAACTTACTTTAAGCATATTGGTATTTACGCGTTTCGAAAACGAGCTCTAATGGATTTCGCTAATTTACGCATGTCAGCCTTGGAAGCAGCAGAAAAAATTGAATGCATTCGGTTTTTGGAATATGGGAAGCGGATTAAAATGGTGGAAACGCAAGTACCGAATATCGGGATTGATACGCTGGAGGATTTAGAAAAAGCAAGGAAGCTATTCCGCGGACACTAATACTGTAGTTTAGTGATGAGTGCCGATAGTTCTTATAGATTTTAATTGTATCATAATATATATTATGTAAAATAGAAATAAAAACACGACCCCCCTCGAAAACCATGGGCTGATAGAAACTCTAAAACAGAGATTCCCAAAAAAGGGAAAAACTTGATATCATGAATGTTTTTATTGCTTTTTTAAAGCTTGGCTATAGACCTCCTCATAAAAAGGCACGATTTTTTCAATGTCAAACTTGTTAGATACGCGTCTAGCGGCCTTTTTAAACTTATTCAGGCGTTCCTCATTTTCCAAAAGATAAATGGCATTTTTGGCCATCTCATCTACATCCCCAACCGCACTGAGGAATCCGGAGACGCCTTGTATGTTGACTTCCGGTAACCCTCCTACATTAGATGAGACGACCGGCGTTTCATTGACCATGGCCTCTAAGGCCGCCAACCCGAAGCTTTCTGCCTCGGAAGGCAATAAAAATAAGTCGGAAATGGCTAAAATTTTATTCACTTCGGTACTTGCTCCCATAAAAAGTACTTTATCGGCCATTCCCAGAGCATTGACCATTTCACGATCTGGCTCAATCTCTGGGCCTTCACCTACGAGCAAAAGTTTGGCATCGATATTTTTTTGGATCTGATAAAAAATACGAATGACGTCTGCTGTTCGTTTAACTTTTCTAAAGTTACTGATGTGGGTAATGATGCGTTCGTTGTCCTGGGCCACCCATTTTCGCTGCTCGTGTTTGATCACCATACGCCGTTTGGAAATATCGATAAAATTTGGAATGACCTGGATTTCTTTTTTAATGTCAAAAAGCTTTAAGGTATCTGCTTTTAGGCTTTCTGAAACCGAAGTGACTACGTCACTTTGGTTAATGCTAAAGGTAACGGCAGGTTTGTAAACAGGATGATTGCCCACCAGAGTAATATCGGTTCCGTGTAGAGTCGTTACCATGGGAATGTGGATCCCCTCCTCTGCCAGCATCTGTTTGGCCATATACCCCGCATATGCATGAGGAATAGCGTAGTGTACATGCAGAATTTCAATTTTGTATTTTTTTACCATGTTCACCAGCTTACTCGAGAGGGCCAGCTCATAGGGCTGATAATGAAATAACGGATATTCCGATATACTCACTTCGTGGAAATGAATGTTTCTGGAAACTTGGGCTAATCGAACAGGTTGCTTATAAGTGATAAAGTGAACGTCATGTCCTCGCTTGGACAATTCCATACCCAATTCGGTTGCAACTACCCCGCTCCCCCCGAAGGTAGGATAACATACTATGCCTATGATCATAATGTAATGGATTTATTGAGGTCTTTTTCCGACGCACCTCCAGCCGTGTCGTAAAT
>JAJYSO010000236.1 GCA_021793535.1 Bacteroidota bacterium
AATTGTTCGTTTTCATTTTCATTTTATTTAAAATTGAGCAACAAAGTTAGTTTACTATGGTAATTTATAGTAACTTTGTATCTAAAAATTACAGTAACATACGTGTAACAAAGTAACCTTATGAAGTGCAAAAGAGAAGAATTTGGGCCAGAACATCAAAGAGATATGAGGGCTATTCAGGACTCCATGGATGTGTTAAATGGGAAATGGAAGATCCCCATTATCTCATCCATATGTTTTTATAACAGAAGACGTTTTACCGATATTTTGAATGATATTGACAAAATTTCTAACAGGATGTTGAGCAAAGAATTAAAAGAGTTGGAAACAAACCAATTGATCAAACGAACCGTTTTAGACACACAGCCTATTACGGTTCAATATGAACTTACTGAACATGGCAGAACCTTGCAAACCATTATCAATAATCTTAGAGATTGGGGAATTCAACATCGGGAAAAAATTGTCGATTCCTTTCGAATACGCTAGCTTTTTTACCGGTAATAATTAGGGTATTCTATTCTGGAAGAAACCTTATGAGTGCTTTTAAAAAGTGAAAAGGCTTGAATTGGATTTTGCATACCGTTTGTCGATGCTTGAAAAATAACCCTAGGCTGCCTTGCCATAAACTCGCAATGATAAACAAACGAAACACTAAAACCATAGATCACAGTCAATAAGGAGGGGGACTCGAGGAAAGAACTACTTGTCCTTGAGGTTTCAAAACAATTCTAGGTGTTGACTGCAATTTAATGCTTTACCCAGTTTGTCGCTGGTGGGCCCTATCAATATAGTGATATTAGCATTGCTTAACGTGGACGATGGACAGCCTTGTTTTCTAACGGTACAAATACGTTTGCAGAATTATAGTGGCACTTACTTCATCGACAAGAGCCTTATTTTGTCGTTGTTTCTTTTTAAGGCCACTGTCAATCATGCTTTGAAAAGCGAGTTTGGAGGTAAAGCGCTCATCTATTCGTTTAAGAGGTTTGTCAGGAAATTGTTGCTTGAATAGAGTGAGAAATTTTTGGATATAGGTTTCGCTTAGAGAGGGGGTTCCGTCTTTTTGTTTGGGTTCTCCAATCAGAACTAATTCTACTTCTTCTTGTTGAAAATAACGTTTTAAAAATGGCATAAGCTGCTTTGTTTCGACAGTGGTCAAGCCAGAGGCAATTAGTTGTAACTCATCGGTGATGGCTAAACCGGTTCGTTTTGTACCATAATCTATAGCTAGTATGCGTCCCATCTCTTAAATTTGCGTAAAGATAAGGATTGTAAATCAAGAAATATTATCTTTAAAGAAAACAAATCCATTGGAAAACAAAGTATACTATTTGGCCACTTGTACTACGTGTAAACGTATTCTGAAAGAATTAGCTCTTCCGGAAGATTTTGCAAGACAAGAAATTAAATCGAACCCCCTCTCCAAGGCGCAGCTGGAAGAACTCAAGGCAAAAACAGGAAGTTATGAGAGCCTTTTTAATAGAAGAGCTCAATTATACCGCAAAAGAGGATTGCAAGACAAAACCTTGTCAGAGCGGGATTTTAAGGAGCTGATCTTAGAGCATTATACTTTTTTAAAACGTCCAGTTTTTGTGATAGGCGGAACGGCTTTCGTTGGAAATTCGAAGAAAACGATTGAAGCCCTGAAGGCAAAATGGATAAAATAATATGCTCGGCTTATCCTCTTAGAGCCTCTTTTATGATTTTGGGATCGATAGGGTGAGGTGCTTTTTGATGTTTTCGGGTGTCTTCTTTGGTAAGAATTTTAAAGTCCTCTACCGTTGTAAGCGCATTGAATTTATCCATCAGGAAACCGGGTAGAGCCGTGAGCTTTCTCGATTTTAAATCCATCCACGCTCCCATCATTTCATAAGCCGCTACATTTTCACCCTTTTGATTGTACATCTCCTGCTCGAAAGAAAAGAAGCATCCATTCTCGGACATTTCCTTTAATTGAACGTTGATGAAAATGGGCTGGTCTGGTAGTACTTCCTTGAAATAGTAAAGGTGTTCATAGAACACGATAGGGCCTAAATTTAACTGAGCGAGAACCTGCTGAGTGATCCCTGCATCTCTGATAAAAACCACCCGAGCATAACTCATAAAATTGATGTACGCCGAATTCGCCAGATGCCGATTGGCATCGATGTCACTCCAACGGATATTTATTTTAATCATTCTATTTTTTTAATGCCTTGCCCGCTAGTTTACCTGTTGGCTTTCCGTTTTCGATGGAAAGCTCACCGTTTACAAAAACGTATTGTACTCCGGAAGGCAGTCGATCGGGGTCTTCGAAGGTAGCATTGTCATTTATGGTTTTGGGATCGAATAGAAGAAGGTCGGCAAAATAGCCTTTTTTGATGAACCCTCTGTTTTTGATATTTAATAACTCTGCAGATGCTCCAGTGGCGCGATGGATGGCTTGTGTTAAACTGATAACGTGATCGTCAAGTGCATATTTCTTTATTTTTCGGACAAAGGTTCCATATGTTCTAGGGTGTGCGCCACCACCGTCTGATCCGGTGATTACCCATGGTTTTTTCATGAAGTTATCAATGTCTTCAGGGTCCATTGAAAAAGAGATTGCACTGACACCAAAGTTTTCTTTGATTATTTCGACAGCAGCTTTTTCAGGAGTAAGTTTCCCAGCCGTGGCAATTTCATGTAAAGTTTTTCCAACAAGACTTGTGTTTTTAGCTCGAGAGATGACAATTCTACTGTCTCCTCCACGGATGGCCAGATTCTTACTGATGTCATTTTGTAATTTTTCGTCTGTATCGTATGCATTTAGCCGTTGGAGGGCTGCTTCTTTTCCTCCAGATTGCGCCCATTGGGGAAGAAGCATTGCCCGCAAGGAGGTTTGGGAGGCTACATAGGGGTACTGACTGGCAAAGATGTTTACTCCTTTAGCTTGTGCATTTTCAATCAATTCAATAACTTCTTCACTCTTACCCCAGGCAGCGGGCCCTAAGGCTTTGATATGCGAGATCATGACGGGAATTTTTGCCTTTTCACCGATAGCTATATTTTCTTTAATCGCCTCGATTAAACCGTTGCTTTCGCTGCGCATGTGCGTGTCATAGATGCCCCCGTACTTTTCAGTTTCTTTAGCCAATTCGATAACTTCTTGTGTCGAGGCGTAGTTTTGAGGAGGGTAAAAAAGTCCTGTTGAAAGTCCAAAAGCCCCTTCTTCCATCCCTTTTGCAATAAGCGCTTTCATTTCTGACAGATCCTTCGCAGTTGCTTCTACATCTTCTTCGCCAATTACCTTTTTTCGGATGGATTGAAGGCCGATGAAAAGAGCGACATTTGTACCGATCTTTTCCTGATTATACCGGTCTATTTTCTCCCCAATTTGATATCCTCCTGAACCGTCACTTCCTAGAAAAACAGTGGTAACTCCTTGCGATAAAGAAGGCATGTTTTCCCTTGTTTTAGAGTCTTTACTGTTGAGATAAGCATCGTTGTGGGTATGAGGATCAATAAAACCTGGGCTGAGGTAGAGTCCATTGGCATCTATGGTTCTTGTTGCTTTCGTTGCTTGGGAAGCTGTTCCGATAAAAGCTATTTTATTTCCCAAAATGCCAATATCCTTTTTTTCCGGTTCATTTTTGCTTCCGTCAAATACAAGTGCATTCTTTATTAAAAAATCGAGTTTAATATTTTCCTGTGCCTGCGTTTGGATGGTACATAGTACAAGGCATATGAATATAAAAGTTAAGAACGTCTTTGAAATTTTCATGAGGTATATGCTTTTTAAAGATGGGTTTATCCGATTAATTCTGTAAAAAGGATGAGGCAATTTAAAGAAAATTATAGGATTTCTTCTTCAAAAATCCTGGAAGATTAATTTACTTTGTCTCCTTTGTAAAGAAAACAGAACACACTTTCTTTTTGCCATTAACTTGAAATACGTAAACATGCTGCTTAAAAAAAAATACGTTTCCCCATTCCCTATTCTTTTAAAGGCTATCTGTGTGGCCGCTCTTTTTTTGTACGGTTTCCAATCTTTTGGTCAATCCGTGCGACAAGACCGTAAACTGACTAGAGCGCTGGAGGGTTTGGTGGAGGACTTTGAGGGCGTTGCAGGTATATACGTC
>JAJYSO010000237.1 GCA_021793535.1 Bacteroidota bacterium
GGTATTTTGTGTGACGTTTCATCAACCCCATTAAACTGTCCTTAGTGATGTCTTGTGGCAAAACCTTTAGGTTTTCCCATTCCGACTGGGTCTGTAGGTTGTGCTTAACAAGACTTTGGGTGGTAAAGGCATACAAAAAGAAACCGGCACCCAACACCGCTATGGTGCATAAAAAAGTTTTTATTTTACTCATGTTATTTATTTTAATCCGATAGTTTACGTTGATAAGTCAAAGTTGCACCATCGAAAAGGTTATTCAGCAAAGTGGTTTAAAAAAGGCCATTGATTTCCGCATCAATTCGGTTAATGATTTCTCCAAGGTCTTCGGGAACATCTACAAAGTTGGTTTGATCCACATTGACAATCAGCAGTTTTCCTTTATCGTACTGCTCAATCCAAGCCTCATAGCGTTCATTCAAGCGATTCAGGTAGTCTATGGAAATAGAGTTTTCGTACTCCCGGCCGCGTTTCTGGATCTGATCTACCAAATTCGGCACCGTACTGCGCAAATAAATCAACAAGTCCGGCGCCTCGGTCACCACTTCCATCAAGTTAAACAAAGACTGATAGCTTTTAAAATCCCGAGCCGTCATCAGCCCCATCGCATGCAAATTCGGCGCAAAGATATAGGCGTCTTCATAAATGGTCCGGTCCTGGATAACATCCCTTCCACTCTCTCTAATTTGTAGGATTTGTTTGAAGCGACTCCCCAAAAAATAGATTTGCAAATTAAAAGACCACCGGTCCATTTGATCATAGAAATCTTCCAAATAAGGGTTTTCAATAACATCTTCAAACTGGGGTTCCCATTTGTAGTGTTTGGCCAACAGGCGCGTTAAGGTCGTTTTTCCCGCGCCAATATTTCCCGCGATGGCAATGTGCATAATCGTAAACTTGTCTGTTAATAAATTCTCAATCCTAATTTTCGGTGTCAAAGATAAAGATACCGATTTAAACAAAAACATCAATCTTCCAGGATTAAAAAGTAGCTGAAAGCCAATAGGTTATCACTACAATATGTTTTTAAAAGCACTAGGCTGTTAATTATCAATGGCTTACCATTTTTTCTTTCAAGATTAATACTTAGGCTTCCCACCAGCAATTCTCAACTCCCTGTAACCCTGTACAGGAGAGCTAACCCAAAGAAGAATTGCAATTTAGACTTCAGAAAACATGGTTTTTAAACAAATAATATGATATTTGCGTTTTATTCGCAGATACTATACCTTACTACCGCTAAATACGATTCATCTCATGAAATTGCATAAACGGATATTCTCTTTGATTTTCTTCTTGACTGCCTTTAGCCTTGCGGTTCCCTATACTGCAGTTGCTCAAATCTCCAAGGATTTATCACAAGTCAAAGTAGATGAGCTGAGTGATTCTCAAATCCAAAAGTTTGTACAGCAAGTTCGCGCCACGGGCATGTCTGAAAGCCAACTGGAACAGGTCGCCGCTGCACGGGGGATGAAATCCAATGAAATTAGAAAATTACGCGAACGGGTTGACCAGTTAAACCAAAAAAAGAATAAAGGCAAGGATAAAGACAGGGCAAAAACCGATAAGGACCGCAACAACTGGTTCGGAAACCGGGAAAACGAAGCCTACCAGCTTCCCGAATTCCAGATGGATACCCTTTCTTTAAACGATCAAATCCTCGCGGAGATCTTCAAGAACCTGCGCACCCGTATTTTCGGCCACGAGCTCTTTTACAATGCCAAACCGCAGTTTTCTCCAAACCTCAATGTAGCCACGCCCTCCAATTACGTGATCGGATTTCAAGACCAGCTGCTGATCGACCTCTATGGAAACTCGGAAGCTTCCTATGAACTCGAAGTAAACCGAGAAGGAAAAGTTAACATTCCCAATATCGGAATGGTTTCTGTGGACGGGATCTCCATTGAACAAGCTCGCGCACGGATTAAAAATCGCATGCAATCGGTCTACTCCAGTATTGCTTCGGGAGAAACTAAAGTCGATGTGAGCATCGGGGAAATTAGAGGCATCCAAATCATCATGGCCGGAGAGGTCAAACAGCCCGGCACCTACAACCTCCCTTCCGTCGCTACAGTATTCAACGCTTTATATGCAGCTGGAGGCCCCACGGAAAAAGGAAGCTTGCGAAACATCAAAGTCTACAGAGACGGCGACCAAGTAGCCGATATGGATGTATACGAGTTCTTAATCGAAGGACAATTAGAAGGCAATATTACCCTGCGGGATCAAGATGTGGTACTGGTTTCTCCCTCTCAAAACCGCGTACGGGTGGATGGAGAAGTCAACAGGCCCATGTATTTCGATGCCCGGGAAGGAGATACTTTTTCCGACCTTTTAAAGTATGCCGGGGGATTCACCAATGATGCCTATACTGCTCGTGTAAGTGTAGAGCGCCTGACGGACCGCGAGCGAAAAATAGAAGATCTATTTAAGGATCAATTCGATTATTTTCCAGTGAAAAGAGGAGATCGGTATACTGTGGGCAAAACTTTGGAACGCTACGCAAACCGCGTGCAAATCGAAGGAGCCGTATTCAGCCCCGGCACGTATGAACTCACTTCAGGACTCACCCTATCCATCCTGATTAAAAAAGCGGACGGTGTAACCGAAGACGCTTTTATGAAACTGGGC
This sequence comes from Bacteroidota bacterium, assembly GCA_021793535.1. GTDB lineage: Bacteria > Bacteroidota > Bacteroidia > Flavobacteriales > Flavobacteriaceae > JAJYSO01. The sequence goes on from JAJYSO010000237.1 coordinate 2,629, forward strand.
TACATCAACCGACAAAAAGAAAACATGGAAGCGGAGCGGATCAACTTCAATGTTGCAGAAGTTTTAGCGGGTACACAACCGGATATCCAGCTACGCAAGGAAGACGAAGTGCACATTTCTTCCATTTTTGATTTAAGAGATGAGTACACCGTACAAATCCAAGGAGAGGTACGCAACCCCGGAACTTACGCTTACCACGAAGGAGAAACGGTCAAGGACCTTATTCTAGAAGCCGGCGGATTCCGCGAAAGCGCCTCCACCAGTCGCGTAGAGGTTTCTAGAAGAGTAACCAGCACCGATCCCTCCGAAAACGATGCGTCCACGGCAAAAATCTTCCACATTGATCTTCAACGGGATTTGGTAAGCGAAGACGACGCTACCGAACTGATGCCCTTTGATTTTATCACCGTACGCTCTAACATTGGCTATGAAACGCAAAAAAATGTACGGGTAGAAGGAGAAGTACTGTATCCCGGTATTTATACTATTCAATCCAAAGACGAGCGCATCAGCGACATTATTCAGCGTGCCGGAGGGCTGACGTCTTATGCCTATGCCAAAGGCGGCTCTCTTAAACGAGTAGGAATTTTATCCGATGAGGAGGGAAAAGCCTTAGACAGCATCACTGAGAAGAGTCTGACAGAATCAGAAAAGTTTATTTTACAACAAAGAAGGCTTCGAAACCAAGAACACGAACAAGAGATCAAAGAATTGGTCAATGATCAAAATAAATCCTTAACCACCAGTCGCGGGGGCCAAAATGATTTAGAGGGCATCAACCAAGCCAGTAGAAATTTGGGGCAGAGTATCAAAAATGATTATGTAGGAGTAAAAATAGATGAAATCCTTAAGAACCCTGAGCGCAACGATAACATTTTAGTAGAAGGAGGTGACATCATCTACATTCCGAAAAAACTACAAACAGTCCGAATCAACGGAGAAGTCCTCTCTCCAGTCAATACCGTTTACCACAAAGGAGCAAGCTTTAAAGATTACATTTCTCAAGCGGGCGGATTTTCACAAGATGCGCTTAAAAGAAGATCCTATATTGTCTATGCCAACGGGTCTGCGCGAAGCACCAAAAGTTTTCTAGGTATCAAAAGCTATCCCCCGGTAGAGCCTGGAGCCGATATTTATGTTCCTCAGCGTCCGGAGCGCACCCGAATGAGCCCTCAGGCTTGGGTGGGATTAGGTACCGGATTTGCTTCTCTTGCCGCGATCATCATTTCTATCTTTAAGTAAAAAGGCAATGGCTAAAGATCAAAAACACACGCAAGCTAATTTGGAAGAAGAGTCATTGAAAGATCTCATCTTGCAAATTCAAGGCTGGTTAACTTACCTCTGGGTAAAAAAATGGATTATTCTCATCGCCATCCTTTTAGGAAGTACTATTGGGGCCATTGTTGCCCTAACCACCAAGGACATGTATTCCGCCAAAGTGACCTTTGTGTTAGAGGAAAACA
>JAJYSO010000238.1 GCA_021793535.1 Bacteroidota bacterium
GTACTGGTTCACCATGCCCAACACGAGGCCTTTTTGGATTGAGGAGAGAGGGGAAAAGACAAAAAAGAAAGAGATCGAAGCACGCCGCTTCGGTCTCTCTATCTTTTAAGTTGAAGAGAGCAATCAAAAGGTTTACCGATTATTTGCTTCTGGCATCAGCCATTTTCTTTAATTGATTATCACTTAATTTTAAATCGCTCAACGTGCGCAAAGCTTCTTCTACATAGAGGTCTTTGGCCAGGTCTTCGTGCCATTTGTCACGTTTTTTTTCTAAAGTGGAATCCTTGGCAAATCTTTCAATTTCCTGTGGTAAGGAATGGAATGTCAAATTTGTTTGGAATTCTGCAGCTTTTTTAAAGGTTTTGGCGAGTTTCTCGTCTTCCTCTGCCTTTTTTTTGTAGGCGGCATAATCCAACGGGAAAATATTGAGATCACGCTGTGCTTTAATCCATTTGGCATAGTCATCTATCAATTTGAATCTCGAGCTGGTATCTACTCTTTTTTTACTTTGTTCGATTGCCTCTTTATAATTGGTGTATCCTTTCCATTGGTCATAGGTGGTGGACTTGATTTCATCAAAAGGCAATGGAGCCTCCATATCGCGTTCCCCGATGTCGATATGACTATATTGATCGGGTACAACCACATCACTAGCCACTCCTTTGAGTTGTGTTGCATCTCCGTTGATGCGGTAAAATTTTTGAGTAGTAATCTTAATGGAGCCCATGTCTCCTAGTTTTTCACTTCGCATAAAGCGGTTGAGATCCAAGAATTTTTGTACGGTCCCTTTGCCGTATGTTTGTTTGCTTCCAATAATGATGGCTCGGCCGTAATCCTGCATTGCCGCAGCGAGAATTTCTGAAGCAGAAGCCGATAATTCATTTACTAAAATAATTAGTGGACCATCCCATTCGATAGCTGCGCTCCGGTTTTTTAAGACCTGTTGTTGATTATCTCCTGATCGCACTTGAACCACAGGCCCCTTTTTTACAAAGAGACCGGCAATGTCTATGGCTGTGGATAAAGAGCCACCTCCGTTGTCTCGTAGATCGAGTACCAACCCTTCCATTCCTTGATTTTTTAGGTATTGAATTTCTTTTTGGGTGTCTGAAGCTGCATTGCGTTGGTTATAATCTTCCATATCAAAGTAGAAGCTGGGGAGCTTTATGATGCCGAACTTCTTTCCATTTTTTTCTGTGATGGCACTTTTGGCATAGGTTTCATCGATTTCCACCACATCACGCGTCAATTCGATATTCTTAGTCGTTCCGTCTACACTTTTAACCGTGAGGGTTACTTTTGACCCTTTTGGACCCCTGATCAATTCTACCGCATCGGTAAGGGACATCCCGACAATGCTCACCGAATTTTCTTCATCTTCTTGTTTGACGTGTGTAATGACATCTCCTACTTTTAATCGCCCATCGGTCCATGCCGGCCCACCAGAGATGAGCTGAACGATTTTGGTTTTATCAATATCTTTTTGTAATTGTGCACCAATTCCTTCAAGGCTTCCAGACATTGCGATATCAAAGCGATCTTTATCAGGAGGAGCGAAGTAACCGGTGTGTGGATCAAATTCGTTAGCCACCGCATTGAGGTAGCTGGAGAACCAGTCTTCCTTTTTGATGTCTTTGGTGATGTCATAAAATTGTTCCATGGAATGGAGTACATTCTCGCGTGCTTTCTCTTCAAGTTCGGCGTCCGTTTTTGGAGACCAGTCCTCTTCCTCTTGAGCCGATTCCGCATTTTCTTTGCGTGCTTTAATTTTATCATCCTGTTCCTTTTTCAAATCGTAGTATGAAGACAGTACATTGAGTTTCAATTGTTTTCTCCATGATTCAAAACGTTCTTCTTTGGTTTTAGGATAATCTATATTTTCATAATCCGTGTTGATTTCCTCTTCTTTGGAGAAGTCGAAAGGTTTGCTTAAGATCTCTTTGTAGATGGCTTGTGTCTCCTCCATCCGTTTTAAAATGCGCTCATAAGTCAGGTTAAAAAATTCAACACTGTGATTTTTTAACTGGTCGTCAATTTGTGTCTCATATGCTGAAAATTCTTCAAGATCACTCTGTAAAAGGAAACGCTTTCGGGCATCTAGTGATTTGACATATTCCCGGTATACGTTTTTGGAAAATGCATCATCTATATCTTTTGGCGCATAGTGGTAATTGCTCAGTACGAAGCTTACCAACTCCGACAGTACTTCTTCTTTGTCGTTATCTCCGGGGTCAATTTTATTCTTGGTGGTGAAACTGCAAGCCGCTACAGAAAGTAGCAAGCCGATTAGAAAAAATACGGAATTACGTTTCATAAATTTGTAGGTCTTCATAAAATCTGTAGTATTCTTTGCGATAATAGTTTATCGCTGCTCAATTAGGTGTTAAATCTACTATTTTTTTTTAGGAACTTATCTCAAAATTCACGATGATAACAAAGCTTTGTGAAAAATCCATGCCAAACTCATGTTCTTGATAAATAATGAATTCTGTCCTGGAGGTACCCTTGATTAAGGGGGGAGTTGGCTGTGCTGACTGCCGCTTTTTCCGGCTCAAAGCTGTGTTTTCGATTCTTTTTGCATAAAATCCGCCACGAGATAGCTCAAGGCTTTTCCTACTTGACCATCTCCTAAATCGGCAGCTTCTGCCAAGTGCAGGTATTGAACCTGCTGATTTTTTAGCAACCCGATAAATCCCCGAATGGCGGTTAATGAGAATCCACTAGGTGTTTTGGCACTACTTGGAAAATTCTCGATGGCATCGCAATCAATTTCCAAACCAAATCCTTTTTGCAAAGGCGCGATGAATTTTTGTAATTCTTGGAGTTGATAAGCCCTTGAGCCTCCCATTAACTCTTCGAACCATTTGAACTGTGTTTGTTTTTCTTTTCCATATCGATCGAAAATATACTGAGGAGTATAATTTTTATGGATGCCAAACATTAAATAGCGGTCCAAATATCCCTCTTGTTTGGCAAAACTGAATCCATTTCCACTATGACGATAGTCCGGATGGCGCAGATCGGTATGGGCGTCAATATTTAGGACGTCAATCTTGCGGTGTAAGGCTTGGGAGGTTCCTTTTATGTTCCCGTAGGAATTGTTGTGTCCCCCGCCGATAATGATGGGGGTTTTGCCGTTGGAGACAATCTTTTGAATGACTGAGGTGACGCGTTGATCTAACTGGCTGACAAGTGCTCCCAGTTCAGGTTGAGCACCCGAGGTGCGGCATAAGATTTTTTGAGCTTCTTGCATGAGATCGTCACAGTCCACCTGCCCTAAAATTGTGCAATTTTGAGATTGGGTGTAGGTATTCCACTGAAGGTTCAGAAAGGATTTAAGAAAGGCGGACCAAGTTCGGTCTGCTCCGGGCTTCCCATAATTTGCCTGAATACCAATATCTTCAGGGATTCCGATGATTACATAGCGTACTGTTGAGGCCTCCAGTTCGGTAAAGGAGGTACATAGCGGAAGGACCTCACCTAATTTGGTTTCACCTTCTCGTGGGGTGAGGTAATTGTTTTTTATTGAGGTATCGAAAAAAATAAAGTGATCCATTCTGTATTTTATAAGAAGATAAGCTTGTTGTAAATCCAGGGTGTCATACGGTAAACTCCTTTCCGGCAATAAATATTTTTTCAATATGATTATTTCCAAACGAATAGGGTAAAAAACCATAGGATGGGATGGGTTCCGTGAGGATAAGGTTGGCCATTTTTCCCTTGGTGATACTGCCGTGTGAGTGTTCTAGACCCATAGCATAAGCTGCATTAATGGTTGCGGCATTGAAAGCTTCTTCCGGCGTTAATTTCATTTTTATACAGGCTAAGGAAACCACCAAATTCATATTTCCGCTAGGCGTACTGCCCGGGTTGTAATCAGTTGCCAGGGCTATGGGAAGGCCTGCCGCAACCATCTTTCGAGCCGGGGCATAAGGGATCCCTAAAAACAACGAACAGGAGGGTAATACCGTGGGCATGGTCGAGGTATCCTTGAGCAGGTGGATGTCGTCTTCGGTCATCACCTCTAAGTGGTCTACGCTTCGCGCATGGTATTTTATACCTGCCTTAATTCCACCGATG
>JAJYSO010000239.1 GCA_021793535.1 Bacteroidota bacterium
ATAATGTACCACCCTAAGCTAAAGGCGATCAAATACATCAAGCTGTAGTAACGAATGGTAAAAAACCCAAGATCAATTCCGATGGACGGGTCCCAAATAATAACAGAAAATGGCATAAACTGATTTTAAAGTTCGTAAAGATAATGAATTGAAGTTTCTATTCCCTTTCCTGCTCCAAACGATTTGGTTGCCTATGTGGCGGCACCGGATCATATCCTGATCCTCCCCAAGGATGGCATCGTCGAATTCGGTTAAAAGTCAGCCACAACCCTTTCCATAGCCCATGCACTTTTAACGCCTGAATCGCATAACTCGAACACGTAGGCTGAAATCTACAGGACCTCGGAAGCCAAGGTGAAATCATCAACTGGTAAATGCGAATAAGAAAAATAAATGGTGCTATAAGAATCCTCTTGAGCATGTTTTACAGGACATATTCCGTTGAATCTTTCTTATCCTTAAGCTGAATTCCTATTTTCTGCAATTCATCCCGGATCTGGTCACTGACCTGAAAATCTCGATTGTCTCGCGCTCTTTTACGAAGGCTGATCAAGAGTTCCACAACACCGGCTAATCGGCTCCGGTCCTGAGTCCCTTCGGTTAAGGCATCCACGGGTCGCAGCCCTAAAATATCAAAACAGAAGGCTTTCATTGCTTGGTCCAACTCCGCTTTATCTGAAGCCGTCAATTGTGCCTTTCGGGCATCTCCTGCATAAATCAGCTTCACCGCTTCAAACAATTTGGCAATCAGCCCAGGACTGTTAAAATCATCATTCAGCGCATCGTAGCAGGCTTGTTTCCACTCCTGTACTGAAAAACTGGAATGCTCCGCCTCTGGAATATTCGGTAAAATACTCAACGCCTCCATCAGGCGGTTAAAGCCTTTTTCAGCGGCTTGAAGAGCCGCATCCGAAAAATCAAGTACACTCCTATAATTGGCTTGCATCATAAAAAATCGTGCTACACTGGGAGCGTAGCCTTTGCTCAGGTTCACATTATCCCCTGAAAAGATCTCTTCTGGAAGGATGTTATTTCCTGTGCTCTTCGCCATCTTATGGCCGTTTAAAGTCAGCATATTAGCATGGAGCCAATACCGCACCGGGGCAACCCCATGTGCCGCTTGTCCTTGTGCAATTTCACATTCGTGATGTGGAAATTTCAAATCCATTCCGCCCCCATGAATATCAAACTGTTCGCCCAGATACTTGGAACTCATCACGGTACATTCCAGATGCCATCCCGGAAACCCATCGCTCCAGGGTGAAGGCCACCGCATAATGTGCTGAGGCTCCGCTTTTTTCCACAAGGCAAAATCCTGAGGGTTTTTCTTATCTGATTGGGCCATCAGCTCCCGCGTATTGGCAATCATATCCTCAAGATTACGTCCACTTAAAATTCCGTAATTTTCCTGTTGGTTGTAGCGCAGCACATCAAAATAAACCGATCCATTTTTCTCATAAGCCAGTCCTTTCTCCAACAGTATTTTAATCATTTCGATCTGCTCGATAATATGACCAGTAGCTGTCGGCTCAATACTGGGAGGCAAATTATTAAAGCGCTCCAAAATCGTATGAAAATCCACCGTATATTTTTGTACGACTTCCATAGGCTCCAGCTCCTCCAAGCGGGCCTTTTTAGCAATTCGGTCTTCTCCTGAATCAGCGTCATTCTCCAGATGCCCTGCATCGGTTATATTGCGTACATAGCGTACTTTATAGCCCAGATGCCGTAAGTATCGAAACACCAAATCAAAAGAAATAAAAGTGCGACAGTTCCCAAGGTGTACTTTATTATAGACAGTTGGCCCGCAAACATACATCCCCACATAGCCCTCGGTCAAAGGCGTGAAGACTTCTTTTTTGCCGGTTAAAGAATTGTATACCTTGAGTTCTTGTTGCTCGTAAAGCTTCATAGATTTGCTCTTGATTTTCAGTTTAAGATAAGCAAAAATGGGTTATTCGAACGGGCTCTGCAACCCGATATATCCCAAAAATTCACGTTTTACTGCAGGATCCTTAAATTGTCCTCCAAATTCACTAGTTACGGTACTGCTTTCAATATCGCGTATGCCTCTGCTGTTTACACAAAGGTGTTTTGCATCAATTACACAGGCTACATCCTGGGTACCCAAAGCTTTTTGCAATTCCTCAACAACCTGCATGGTCAACCGTTCTTGTACCTGCGGCCGTTTGGCATAATAATCTACTAGGCGATTCATCTTAGACAGGCCAATAACCCGCCCTTTAGAGATATAGCCTACGTGTGCGCGGCCGATAATGGGGAGGAGATGGTGCTCACAAGTCGAATACACCACTATATTTTTCTCCACCAACATTTCTCCATACTTGTATTTATTTTCAAAAGAAGACATTTTGGGACGGTGTTTGGGGTTCAATCCAAAAAAGAGCTCATTGACATAAGCTTTGGCTACCCGTCTGGGTGTTCCCTTTAAACTATCGTCAGTCAAATCCAACCCCAAGGTCTCCATAATATGAAAAACATCCTGTTCAATAGCGGCAATTTTATCCTCGTCAGATTGATCAAAAGCATCTTCACGAATCGGGGTGCGCTTTTCAACACTGAGATGATCGTCCCCAATCTCGTCTATTTTATCAATTATTTTATTGTTCATCAGACCATTAATTTGATTGGCAAAGTTACGGAATTTGAATCTTAATCTTATGTTATTATAAATACAGTTTAAGGAAAACCCACCTTAGGGAAGGTCATCTTGGTAGATCTGGGCAAAAAAATTGAACAAAGTGGGGCGCACAGCTTTTAACTTAACCGCATACCGCTTGAGTACTTCCTCAAATGCAGGTGCTATTTTTAAATCATCTCGATTAGTAAACAGGCTGATGCTTTCTTTTTTCTTGGGCTCCAACACCACGATATTGTGAAAACCGGTAGTCTCTCCCGAGTGCGCTAAGATCAAATCTCCCTCTTGGTCCCTCAATAAAAACCATCCCATGCTGTAGTACACGTCTTGAGTAACTTCCATCTTGTTCTTCTCCAAAAGGCGTGCATAAGGCGTATCGTCATTATATTCCTCCATTAGGTAAAGGCTCCATTTTGAAAACTGTTCCGGTGATATATACACCCCACCGTCTCCTTTTGTCGCACTGGTTAAACTTTGATCCGCAAAGCGAAATTGCCCTTCTTTATCCGGATGATACCCAAAGGCTCTAATCAACGGCGGATGTGCCGCTTCATAAATTTTCGCATCAATCCCCTTAGGCTCAAAGACAGCTTCCTTCATAAAATCCGCATACGGTCGTCCACTGATTTGTTCGACCACTAAGGTCAACAGGCAAAAGCCGGTATTGCTATATCGAAAAGCTGTCCCCGGTTTAAAATAAGTAGTATCTTGATCCTTTACTAAGGCAAACACGTCGGCATCCGAAAGCTGCTCAGACAGTCCTTCTTTCATAAGCCCCTCATAATCCAAAATACCTGAGGTATGATTTAAGAGCATTCCCACGCGCACCTGTTCATATACGGGATTCATGCCCTTTAGTACCTCGGTAATCTTTGTGTCCAGATCCAGTTTCCCTTCCCGAATGAGCGTATAGATGGCATAAGCCGTAAAATGTTTACTCACCGAGGCCATTCTGTATTTTAATTCAGAGGAATTAGGCTTTTCTTTTTCCATATCAGCCAAACCAAAACTGTAATCTTCGATGGGTTCTCCCTGTTGAGCAACGTATAGACTTCCGCCAGGCTGCTGGAGGTTCGCACCGTAAAAGTGGGTAAATAGGGCCGCTGTGTTTTGCTGGTTTTTGGATTGACAAGCCATCATGCTAAAAAAAAGCAGGGACAGCCACAGTATGGAAAAAGGAGAAAAGATTTTCATCATAGACAGGGTATTTCATATTTAAAGGATAGAAAGTACGACCATTTCTTGAAAATAAAAAAGCGAGTTCATAAAATTCTCTACAACAGGCTCTTATTTTACAGCATTACTCAAAAGAAAAGGCCATTGTCTCCAACGGCCCTTTCAGAAATATAGTTTTTTGTATTCGGTTAGGAATT
>JAJYSO010000240.1 GCA_021793535.1 Bacteroidota bacterium
ATTACTAGGGCTGATATCCAATCCGATTAAAAATAAATCCGGATGATTTTTAAGGCTCTCTTCTATTAGCCTTTCCACGTATTCTTTCTGCATAAAACTGAGCTTACAAAAAGAGGGGACTCAATGTCCCCTCTCCTCAATCACCAAATAGTGCGGCAAATATATAATTTTATTCATTAACGCTCACGTATTCTTTATATATTTTTGAGAATTTTACAAGGAAATCCTCTAAAAAAACCGTAGCTGGTTTTTCAAGTTGTCAACTCCTTTAAAGTTTTATCCAATTGGATCACCAAATCTTCCGCATTTTTTTGCGAGAAAACAAGTGGGGGTTTGATTTTTAATACATTGTGTAGGGGGCCATCCGTGCTCAAGAGGAATCCGCGTTCACGCATCTTCTCTACCGTCCTATTTAACAGCGTGGTTTCCGGAGTAAGATCTGCTTTCCCCTTGACAAATTCTACCCCTACGAAAAGCCCCTCTCCTCTGACATCTCCTATGAACCCATATTTTTTCTGCAAATCTTTTAAGCCGTTCAATAGATGGGTCCCTACCGTCAACGCATGTTGTTGTAACCCTTCTTCTTGAATAATCTTCAGCACGGCTAGTCCAGTGGCCATGGACACTGGATTTCCACCGAACGTATTAAAATATTCCATCCCATTATTAAAGGCTTCTGCAACCTTCCGTGTGACAACCACAGCAGCTAACGGATGTCCGTTCCCAATAGGCTTCCCCATCACTACAATATCCGGGACAACTTGTTGTAACTGAAACCCCCAAAAAGCCCTTCCTACACGACCAAAACCAACCTGTACTTCATCGGCAATAGCCAAGCCGCCCGCGGCTCTAACCCTTTGATAAGCTTCATTTAAGTAACCTTCTGGTAAGGGGATCTGTCCTCCTACCCCTAATAAAGTCTCACAGATGAAAGCAGCGGGTTTTTTGTGTACTTCTTTTAATTTCTTTACAATACGATCAATGTCTTCTGCATATTTTTTACCCGCATCTTTATCCAGGTATTTAAAAGGCCCGCGAAAACCATCCGGGTTTTGAGCTTTATGAATATAAGAAGCTTGTGCAAAACCACCTTTCCCATCAAATTTATAAGGGCTCATTTCCAAGGCTAATGTAGAAGTTCCATGGTAAGCATGATCCAAAACGATAACATCCTTTTGCCCTGTATAATGTCTCGCCATACGAACGGCCAAATCGTTGGCCTCACTGCCTGAATTCACAAAATAACACACTTCCAGCTCTTTGGGTAAAGTAGCTAAAAGTGCCTCCGCATACGTTGCTATGGTGTCGTGTAGGTATCGTGTATTGGTATTTAGTTTTGCGATTTGTTTTCGCATCTCACGTACTACCCTGGGATGACAATGACCAACATGACTTACATTGTTCACACAATCAAGATAGGTATTGCCCTGGTCATCGAATAGGTATTGAAGAGCGCCTTTAATAATTTTTAAGTTATGTTGGTAACTGATACTTAAATTTTTTCCAAGGACATTTGCTCTTCTTTCCAAAAGTGCTCCATATCCTCTTGTTTTCTCATTGTATAGCAAGCTAAATCCACAAGCCCGTCTGTGTGCCTGTTGCATTTTCAAGGGATTGATACTGACAAGTTTGTGTAACAAAACTAAAGCCGGTTTTTCAGTCAGAAAATGATGAGCATTGGTGCTGTCTAAAAACTTTTGTTTCCCCGAATGAAGGAGACTCATACTGAGTCGGGCCGCCACTAAATAATATAGCAAATCCACTTCCTTTTCCTCAAGGGCATATTGCGCATGATACCCTTGGACAATCGGGACAGAAGCCTTAATTGGATCGTCCTTATCCAAAATTGCATAGGCAATAGCAATGGCTAAGTTATTGATCAGGGGAGCATATACGATATCTCCAAAATCAATCAATCCTGTAACCTGCTGACTCTGTTGATCTACAAGTACATTCCAATCATTGGCATCATTATGAATCACGGCTCGTCTTAAGTGAGGTAATTGGGGCTGTACTTCCTCTTTGAATTGGAGTAGAAAATAAGCGATAGTTCGCTGATCAGCAGGTGAAGTTATGGTCTGTAGGGCTTCCTCTAAGTCTAATACATGTTGAAGATCCCAATCCATATAACGATGTGCCCCCCAATGGTTAAAGTCTTGTAATTGGCGGTCCATCTTCCCCAGAAATGTACCCAGGCTTCTTAAAAGTTCATCCGTGTGCTCCTGAGATTCTGCAAAGAAGATTCCTGGTAAAAATCGAAGCACACGAACATAAAATAGACGACCCGATTGGGCCTCTACTTGAATAATCCTTTCTCCACTCAAAGTTTTTTGGAATATAGGAAACCCCATCTTTATTTCTCGATATAAACATCCCATCATATGGGCCTGCGCATGCAACAATTCCAAATTATCCTTAACCTCGGACAGTTTGAGAATGTATTGCTGTCCGAGCTTTGTCAGGAGTTTATAATTCTGCTCCTCATAACCGGGAAGAACCTTTACAGTTGCTATTATTCCATAATGTTTTTTAACCAGATGTTGTATTTCCGTTTCTGTAAAAGAAAGTTTTTGCATAGTAAAACAAGATCTCGCCGCTTCAAATCATCACCCTTTTTTTATTGAATAACTCGATATGTCGGCAAATAATAGAGCATAAAGATCCGAAAAATTCCAATAAGATAATCTGGACCCTATTTTTATTTTCCAAAGGGAAACAGCATTTAACAGGCCTCCATATTCCAGCTTTAATTAATCTTCAAGGGGATTATCCATTCCTAAAGACGACCTACACCACACCCAAATATTTTTAAACCTTATTTTGAGATATTTTTACATTGCTGTCCCATTAAAATCTAAAATTGTTCTTTGAAATATTTGAAATATAGTTAGTTACAGATGTTTTTCGATTAAACGGATTTCAATTCCAACATTTGCAACTCTACATAGATTTGCAATGCATAAAGACAAATTCGTTTTCTCGCAGCTTGTTACTTTTTTGGATAGGAATAAGTTCAATTATATTGTTCGTACCTATCAAGGCGACAAATATGTGAAGCATTTCACTTGCTGGAACCAGTTGCTTGCGTTGATGTTCGGACAGCTTTCCAATCGTGAAAGTCTGCGGGATCTGGTGATCGCACTTGATGCCCACCGATCCAAATGCTATCATCTGGGAATGGGTAAAAATGTCTCTCGATCATCCTTGGCCAGAGCTAATCAGGATAGGGACTACCACATCTTTGAGGAGTACGCCTACTACTTGGTCAATCGGGCCAGAGCGACCAGATCCACCAACATCTTCGATCTGGATGGCAACGTGTATGCTTTCGATTCTACCACGATTGATCTTTGCCTTTCCGTGTTCTGGTGGGCAAAGTTCCGCAGGAGAAAGGGTGGTATCAAAGTACACACATTGTATGATGTGGAAACACAGATACCGGCATTTTTTCATATCACCGAAGCTTCCGTTCACGATTCAAAGGCTATGAAAGAAATCCCTTATGAATCAGGGTCATACTACATATTTGACCGGGCATACAACAACTTTAAGATGCTGTATAAGATCCATCAAATAGGAGCCTGCTTCGTGATTAGGGCAAAGACTAACCTGCAGTACAAAACCATCAAATGGAAACGCAGATTGCCCAGAAACGTGCTTTCAGACCTGACGATCGGATTGACCGGCTTTTATCCGAAACAGTACTATCCCGGAACACTTCGACTGGTCAAATACTGGGATGAACAGCAAGAAAGAGAGTTCGCCTTTCTGACCAATGCTACTCACATTTCAGCTCTACAAGTGGCCGAACTTTATAAGAACCGATGGCAGGTGGAACTGTTCTTCAAGTGGCTGAAACAGCACCTTAAAATCAAAAAGTTCTGGGGTACTACCGAGAATGCCGTCCGGATCCAGGTCTACACCGCCATCTGCACCTACTGTCTGGTGGCCATCGTTCAGCACGACATGAAACTGGACAGAAGTACCTATGAAGTGCTGCAG
>JAJYSO010000241.1 GCA_021793535.1 Bacteroidota bacterium
CAACTTTCCCTTTAACCCAGCACCATAACGTAGAGGGGCCAATAGTATTCTAGCACCTCTGAACATACTCCTTAAATCTTCCACTCGACCCTGCACCCGAAATTTTTCTGACGGACTATCCAGTTTCAGAACCTTTCCCGTCGGATAAGCTCCATATAATCTCATTTCAGCCTCCGGCAAACGCTGACGAATTAATGGCCAAACCTCTTCCTTTAAATAAAAAGCAGCATCTTGATTTGGGGCATGTTTAAAATTCCCGATAAACACAAAGTCTTTGCGCTGATCAAATCTTGGGTATTGCTGAAAAACTCCTTCAGCAAGCCGCTGATAGAGAAAAGGAAGATAATGCAAACAGGCTCTATTTAACCCAAACCTATCGACCAATAGCTGCATCTCTGGACGAGAAATAATCAGACTCAAATCGCATCGCAAGATGGCAGCAATCTCTCGATAGGCAATCGCATTATACAAAGTGGCCTCTTGTTGCTCATTACGCTCCAAAGCTATCTGTCGGGATCTTCTCAAAAAATGAAGGTCTTCCGTATCCAATATTCGCACAGCATTTGGACAATGTTGTGCCACCCGCCAACCAAACTGTTCCTCTATCATAAACCGATCAAAGATAACCAGTTCCGGCTTTAAATTCCGCAAAAAATCATCTGCTTTGGAATCATTAGGATACAAGTGAGAACACTGAACAGTCTTCTCCTCCAAAAAACCACCATAGGTCGTCCGTTGCGCAGGAGAGACAAAGGTGATATTCCATTCTTCAGTACTTAAAAAAAGGTCGATGAGCTGCAACATTCGTGTACCGGCCGCAGAAGAGGTCGGTTCTGGCCAAGTCTTTCCAATGATCAATACACGTCGCAATGAATTTTCGTTTTTTCAATCCGTTGAGGCAAAAGTATAACTTTAAAACTGCAAAAAAATGGTTTTAAATACCATTTTTCATTCGACCATGAGATTGGTTAACGCTTATTCCCTTGTAAGCGCCTCCACTTAAGCCTCCGAGTCATTAACTTCCTTTTTCGCTTACGTCTGGATTTTCGATAGTTTTTCAAATACCGTTCTTCACTAACCTGCTTCACCCCTTCAATGGTATAAAATGCCTTGGGGTGAACTTGTTCAATCCCGGCAATTAAGGTCTCCAATTTCTCTCTTTTAACTACTAAGAATACCAAGTTGACTTTACCCGTCCTTCCCGATGCCTCAAAGATAGAATAACGGTAATCTTGTTCTTCCAAAAATTTTCTCAACCGTTCTATAGGCTTGGGTACAAAAAGACGGACCACTACATTTCCATATGCCAATCGTGCTTCCAAAGTGATTCCTACATAAGTTCCCGTCGCAAAACCTGCTGCATAAGCCACATAAGACATAAAATTATCTATATTATTAAAAATTTGTCCAATGGCCAATAGCCAAATCAAAGCTTCAAAAAAACCAAGCAATGGTGCAATGACCCTGTTTGCATTCATCACGAAAATAATCCGTATAGTCGAAATCGAAACATCTCCAATACGGGCCAAAAAAATTAACAAAGGCAAGATCAGATAATTCAGCAGTTCGGGACTGATCCCGAAATGCACGTAAAAGAACTCTTCCATTTTTCTATCAGCTTCTAAAGATGGTTAATAGGTCTTAGACAGGGTATTTAAGATCATCGTAAAAACCCCTATTCACCCGAAAAAATGCTACTTATAGACCTTCAAAAGGTAGCCATTACTTTTATCATTTCCAAGCCCCTAAACAAGGGGCTTCACAAAAAAACAGAAAGATTTAAAATTAATTTAAGTTGTTAATTGGGTTAAGCAACCACAATCATTTATTTTTGGGGTCTAACCGTAAAATAACATTCAGGTGAATATTTTAATTCTAGGTAGCGGAGGTCGCGAACACGCCATTGCATCACAAATAGCCAGTAGCCCGGCCTGTGGTCATCTATTTGTGGCCCCAGGAAATGGAGGAACAGCAAAAATCGCCAAAAACATTGACCTTTCAATCGCTGATTTTGAAGCGATCAAAAAGTTTATTGTTGATAAGGAGATCCAAATGCTCATCGTGGGTCCCGAGCAACCCCTTGTCAATGGAATTACAGATGCCATAGCAGCTGATCGCTCTACCGCTTCGACGATGGTCATCGGCCCATCAAAAGACGGAGCGCTTTTGGAGGGAAGCAAAGATTTTGCAAAAAGATTCATGCAAAAACATGGGATTCCTACCGCAGCCTATCAATCCTTTACCGCCAGTCACCTCAAAGAAGGAAAACAATTCCTAGAAACACTAAAGCCACCTTACGTACTTAAAGCTGACGGCTTAGCCGCAGGAAAAGGCGTGTTGATCATCAAAGACTTGCAACAAGCCAAGAAGGAACTTGAAAACATGCTGAAAAAGGAGAAATTCGGGAAGGCCAGTCAAACGGTCGTGATCGAAGAGTTTTTGGATGGAATCGAACTCAGCGTGTTTGTTATCACCGATGGAAAAGATTATAAAATACTCCCCACTGCCAAAGATTACAAACGAATAGGAGAAGGAGATACAGGATTGAATACTGGGGGAATGGGGGCTATTTCACCTGTACCTTTCGCGGATCCTATCTTTATGGAAAAAGTGGAAAAACAAATCATCAAGCCCACTATCGAAGGTTTACAAAAGGATTCTATCCATTACAAAGGATTTATCTTCTTTGGGTTGATTAAGGTCAAAGGCGAACCCTTTGTCATTGAATACAATGTTCGAATGGGGGACCCTGAAACGGAGGTGGTATTCCCGCGCATAAAAAACGATTGGGTAGAGGTATTCGAAAAGCTGGGTCAAGGAAGGTTAAAAGAGATCGATCTACATATCGATCCGCGACATGCCGCAACTGTTATTTTGGTATCAGGCGGGTATCCGGAAGCCTATGAAAAAGGAAAGGTAATTTCCGGTATAAAAGAAGACTCTTCAACAAGCCGCATATATCATGCTGGCACCTTGGAAACAGAGGAAGGCTTGGTGACTAATGGAGGACGAGTTTTAGCCGTAACGGCATTAGAAAACTCGTTTAAAGAAGCCTTAAATAGCGCCTATAAACGAGTTGATGAGATTGACTTCGACAAAAAATATTACCGAAAGGATTTAGGGTTTGACCTTTAAGATTAACGATGTGTTTCCGGGGTATTCTCTTGGTCGTATTCATGAAACACTTTCAACTTATACAACCAATAAAGAAAGAGCCCAAAAAATATTGCGATAAAAATAAAGTTAATCAAATTAGCCCCCCACCAAGTATGGTCTTGCCATTCACGGATATAATCAAATGGGATTAATAAAAAATCTTCAAAGATATGCTCTAGCCACTTGAAGAAGTCATATAAAGGATAAGATGGATACATGTTCAATAGCTGTTTTTAATACGGCTAAAATAACAAATATTTACGAATGCTCACAAGATTTTTCAAAAATTCAAATACCCTCAGTGTCATACTGATTACCCTAGCTGCCATAGCCGTCTTTGTCTTTAGTAACTTTTATTTGAGCACCTTTACGGGTATTAGAGGGAATAATACCATCACCGCATTGCTTTGCTTTACTGCTTCTATTTTTTTATTGAACAAGATCTGCCTTCGAAACAATCCCAAAATAGAAGGGAATTTAGTGGGGTTTACCTTAGTCCTGATCTGTTTAAGCATTCCTGTTGTATTGACAGAAGGAAAAATAATAATAGCCGTCTTTTTTATCCTATTAGCTATGCGTCGAATGCTATCGATACAAAACCAGCTACAAGTCTCCCGAAAAATTTTTGACTCCTATATATTTCTTTCCATAGCTGTTTTTCTTTTTCCTCCCACCCTGTTTTTCTTACCGTTTCCAATCTTATGCGTGTTGTATTACACGCCTTTAGATTTCAGGTATTTCTTAATTCCAATTCCCGCTATACTCTCGGTGTGGATGAGCATCCTCTTATACCATTTGGCCCTTAAGAATCACTTTCCATCTCAGAT
>JAJYSO010000242.1 GCA_021793535.1 Bacteroidota bacterium
ACGCAGGATATCCATAAAGAGTTGGAACAACGCATTGCCCATTTTTATGGCTTTGACGATAGCATTTTGTATGCCGCAGCTTTCGATGCCAATGGCGGAATCTTCGAGCCTTTATTGACCAAAGAAGACGCGATTATTTCAGATTCCCTCAACCACGCCTCCATCATTGACGGGGTGCGTTTATGCAAGGCCGCCCGCTATCGTTATGAAAACGGGAACATGCAAGATTTGGAAGCAAAATTAAAAGAAGCCGATGCAAATGGTGCGCGCTTTAAAATCATTGCCACAGACGGCGTTTTCTCTATGGACGGCTTATTGGCTCCCTTGGATAAGATTTGCGACTTAGCCGATAAACACGATGCTTTGGTTATGGTGGACGAGTGCCATGCTACCGGATTTATCGGTACGCACGGCATAGGGACGTTGGAGGCCAAAAAGGTATTAAACCGAGTAGATTTGGTGACCGGAACTTTAGGAAAAGCACTAGGCGGAGCAATGGGAGGGTATACCACCGGAAAACAAGAGGTCATCGATCTTCTGCGCCAGCGCTCTAGGCCCTACCTGTTTTCCAATTCATTGGCCCCCAGCATTGTCGGTGCCTCTCTAAAAGTTTTTGATCTGCTAGAAGGCAGCACAGCTTTAAGAGACCAGTTGGAAGAAAACACAGCCTATTTTAAAAAAGGAGTCCAACAAGCCGGATTCGAGATCATCGATGGAGACGCTGCCATTGTTCCCATTATGTTGCACGATGCAAAACTTTCTCAAGAGATGGCCAATCAACTCTTAGCAGAGGGAATTTATGTCATTGGCTTCTTTTACCCTGTAGTGCCCAAGGGAGAAGCGCGGATTCGTGTGCAACTTTCTGCCGCACACACAAAAGAGCATTTGGACAAGGCCATCCAAGCCTTTGTAAAAGTGGGTAAGAATTTGGGAGTCATATAAGCTCTTTTTTTGGCTATAGCACGCATAAAAGCAGGTAAAAAGAAAAGGAGATTTCCTTTCTTCTTGCCTGCCTTATTAGCATACAAAGCTTTCGGGGGCAGGAGAACTCGGCTTTTAAAACAACGCCTATGCAATCTTCATTTTTAAACGAGACTTTACAACAACTCCTCCAAGAGGATATCGATCTTGCTCAGACCACCTTTATCCTGCCCAGTAAACGTGCCGGAAGCTTTTTGAAAGAGCTCTTAAAAACCCAAACCGATTATTCGGGATTTGCCCCTGAAATCTTCAGTATCGAAGCTTTTATTTCGAAAATAGCGGAGCTGAAAAACCTGGATAACCCCGGCAGTATCTTCAGCTTTTACGAAGTATATCGACAATTAACCCCTGCAGAGGAATTAGAGGATTTTGAAACTTTTTACGGATGGGCACAAACCTTGGTCTATGACTTTAATGAGATTGATCGCTACCTCATCCCCACCCAAGATTTTTTCAGTTACTTAAGCGATATTCAGCAAATCGATCATTGGGCGCTGGCCGATCCTCAAACGGAGCTGGTGGCCAATTACCTCAAGTTTTGGAAGCGTTTACCGGAGTATCACGCCCAATTCGTAGCTCTTCTTTTACAGAACAAAGAAGGCTATCAAGGTCTTGCTTACCGTCAGGCCAGTGAAAAAATCGATTCCTTTTTGGCCCGTGACGCCCGGTTTTTCGTCTTTATTGGTTTCAATGCTTTAAATGCGGCAGAACAAAAGATTATCCAACGAATTTTGGAAAGGGAGCGGGGCCGCATTTTTTGGGATATCGATGCCTTTTTTATCGAAAACGCACACCACGAGGCCGGGTATTTTATTCGAAAACACCAAAAAGAGTGGGCTTATTTTAAAGAGCACCAAATGGAGGGGATCTCCAACCATTACACCACCGAAAAAAAAATACAGGTTATTGGCGTGTCCAAAAACATCGGGCAGGCCAAAGCTGTTGGTGAGATCTTGCAAAAGGAACCGCTTGCCCGTACGGCGGTTGTGCTCAATGATGAAGGGCTGCTCATCCCCTTGCTCAATTCCCTTCCTGACAAAGTCAACGAAGTGAACATCACCATGGGGCTCAGCCTAAAGATGACCCCCGTCGCTTCTCTTTTTGAAATTTTGTTTACCCTTCAAAAAGAAACACAAAACGGCCTGTACTATAAAAATGTTCTGGAGCTGCTCTCCCACCCGACCGTCAAACGCTCTTTCCCTCATATTGCCCATCGCATCCGCCCACACCTCATTGAAAAAAATCAAGTTTTTGTCCGGCTTGAGAACCTTTTAACCCTTACCGACGATCCGCAAGAGCGCGCATTCTTAAGCTGCTGCCTTACCCCCTATCAAAACGATGCCAAAAAATTCTTGGCGGCCATGATCGACCTCTTGCAGCTATTGCGGCCCGAAGATGCAGAACCACACAAACTGGAAGTCGAATACCTCTTCCACTTCAACCGTGTGTTTGTAAAGCTTTCTAATTTGCTCGGCACCTTTTCATCCGTTTCACAGCTCAAGACCTTGTACCGATTATATCAAGATGCCCTCAAAATGGAGACCATCGATTTTGAAGGCTCTCCTTTTGAAGGGCTTCAAATTATGGGAATGCTGGAGACCCGCGTGTTGGACTACGACACCCTTATCATGACCTCGGTAAATGAAGGCATCCTGCCTTCAGGAAAATCCACCAATTCTTTTCTTCCCTATGATCTAAAAAAAGCCTATCAGCTTCCTACTTATCGAGAAAAAGATGCGGTATACACCTATCACTTCTACCGACTCTTACAACGCGCCAAAAAAGTTTATTTGTTGTACAACACCGAAAAATCCGGTTTTAATGCCGGAGAAAAAAGCAGGTTCATCACCCAATTGGAAGTGGAAAAACCAGCATCCTTTCACTTTCAAGAGGATTTAAGAAGTTCTCCTGTTGTGCAAACGCAGCCGGCACTAAAGGTGATCCCGAAAACCCCCGAAATCATTGACCTGCTCAAAAAGCAAGCGCAAAAAGGATTTTCACCTTCCGCGCTGACCACGTATATCCGCAACCCCATCGATTTTTACAAGCATTACATTCTCGGTATCAAAGAGGCCGATCAGGTGGAAGAAACCATCGCTGCCAATACTTTGGGAACCGTAGTCCATGGCGCCTTGGAAAACTTTTATAAACCGCTTCAAAACCGCACTCTTCACCAACAGGATCTCTTGGAGATGCGCGCAAAGATCGAACAAGAGGTACAGCATCAATTCCAAGTACACTACCAAGCTGCAAAAATTGATAAAGGAAAAAACCTCATCATCAAAGAAGTGGCCCATCGTTTTCTTTTTAACTTTTTGAATCGAGAAATCCAGGAGGTCAAAAAAGGGAAAGACATACGAATTTTGATGATTGAAAGCCATGAGCTACAAGAAGAACTGCAAATCGACGAACTGAATTTTCCAGTTTTTCTACGGGGTATCGTGGACCGGGTGGATCAAAAGGAGGGCGAGCTCCGGATTGTGGATTACAAGACTGGGGCCGTGGACCAAAGTGCCTTGAAACCTCGCCTATGGGAAGACCTAGTGGAAGACCCCAAATACAGCAAAGCTTTCCAAGTGCTCTGTTACAGCTCTATGGTGCTGAAAAAAATGAACCAACCTTCTACAAGAGCGGGCATCATCTGCTTCCGAAATCTCGGAAAAGGATTTATGCCCTTTGAACTAAAAAGCGAAAAAAAACAACAGATCGATAAAGATATGTTATTGATTTTCCACGATCTTTTAAAAACCCTAATTTTGGAGATCTTTGATCCCGAGATTCCCTTTGTGGAAAAAGAAATTTAAATCTAAAACCTTGTCATGAAAGCGGTCATTCTTAAAAATACAGGGGCTCCATCCCAACTTCAAGTCGAAGAGGTCAATACCCCCCATCCCCAAAAAGATGAAATATTGGTACAAACCAAAGCCTTCAGCATCAACCCCATCGAGGTGAAGACACGCAAAGGCAATCCTTTTAGCGCAAAACTTC
>JAJYSO010000243.1 GCA_021793535.1 Bacteroidota bacterium
ACGGTGAATATTGCATACTATTTCTTAGGTAATCGATTACATGAGTGTAAAAAAACTTCCTATTCATTTTTTTGATTTTTGTTTGGTAAAACCAAAGTAGATTGAATTACTTCGTGACTCGGAGGCACATCTTTTTTTAGCAAACAATTCAGAATGAGGTTCCCGATTTTTTTACCCATCTCGTAAGGATATTGTTTGATTGACGTGATGCACAAATTTTGTAGTAACTCTGCAGCCTCAATTTCACCATAAGAAGCCACCGTCATATCTTCAGGAACCCGGTATCCTCTTTTAAACAGTTCTAGCAAGACACCGAATGCCATCGCGTTGTTAAGGGCTAAAATGGCTGTCGGCTTTTTCTTTAAATTAAGAAAATGTTCAACAGCTTGCCTACCGCCTTCTTGAGAGAAGGCACCATTAAAAGTAAGGTTGGGATCCTCTGCTATCCCGTACGCATCAATCGCTTTTTTGTAGCCCAAATAGCGATCTTTTGCAGTACTTACGTGATCTGGGCCATTTACTACACCGATATTTGTATGTCCCTGTTCTATAAGTGACTTTGTAATGTCGTAAGCAGCTTGTAAATTGTCTTCTTCTACTAAGTTAAGTTTTAAATCAGGCTGCTCGATCCTTCGATCCATTAAAATGATCGGGATACCAGCGCGGTGGATGTCGTCTATCAACTCTTCATTTTTTCCAGACGTTGCCAATACGATAGCCTCGACCCGATTCCCGTACAAGAGGCGCAAAAACCCACTTTCTTTTTCCGGGTTTTCGTCGCTGCTACAAAAGATTAATTGATAGCCGAGTTCTTGAATGGTATCTTCAATCCCTTTAGAAATCGTCATGAAGTACGGATTGGAAATATCGGGGATGACGACGCCAATCGTATTTGTCTTGTCCTGTTTTAAACTTCTTGCCACAGCATTAGGCTGATAATTTAACTGATCGACAGCATCAAATACCCGTTTTTTGATTTCTTCACTCACGAACCCAACATTGTTCAAAACTCTTGATACGGTGGCTGTCGATACATTTGCTTTTTTTGCTACATCTTTAATGGTTACTCTCGCCATGTAACTCTACTCCAGTTCTTTGAATCATTACTTAATGTCAACATATGGTTACTCTTAGCTTTACGTCCTTGGATATATCAGGTAAAATTCATTTCCTTTCCTCCATCAAAAAGATATGTAAACGTTTATGTAATCGATTTCCAGTATACAACGAGTTTTTAACTATTTCAACATATTTTCATAACGCATTTTTATGGTGTCCTAGGATACATTCAGCTAGTGATGTAGCTGCTGCCCCATTTCCCCAATCAAAAATGGTAAATTCACCTACACGATTTTGCAACGCACTGTCACCATGATTGAAATTTTCCATGTGAAATCCGTGATCATATTGATCGAAATTGGGGTGAGTTGCATCATACAGTTCCTTCACCTCATCATTTTCGGGACAATACATCATGTAAAAAGAAGCTTTCATGGCTAAAATTCCCCGATCTCGGTATCTTTGAATTCCCGTTAACTTATAATAGTCAAGATAAGTAAGAGCAAACAAACTTTGTCTGGCATCATTCCATTCATCGTCACTCGTCATCACACCAAACCCGCCCATTGTCGGGATTTGGAAGAAGGGAGGCTGCCATATTTGTTGGTAAAGGGACATTTCCGCCAACACTTTTTCCCCGTGTTCGAGGTATATGGATTTCCTAGTTATCCGGTACAATTCTTTTAACGCCTCTGCTGTCCAATACATACCAAGGTTACATTGATTATATAAACCACTCCTTTGATCAACCTTTCCGTACTTTTTGCCTTCCCACTCATTGGAACAAGACCAATACGTTTCAAAATCTTCCCATCTCCCTAGTGGCATAATATAGTCAGTAATAAAGGCTGCTGCTCTTTCGGCTGCTTGAATGTACTTTGAATTAGGTTCTATTTCATGTAATAAACATAGGAGCATGATATGCATGGATGTCTCTGGACTCTCCTTCAAATAAGGGGAGCAATCTAGGTCGTGGGGGCGAACCCAAGATGGGAAATTTCCTCCTTCGAATTGTAAAGACAACAAACGGTTCACATAGCGACGAACATATGCCAGTATTTTCTCATCACGCTTGATGTCTCGAAACCATTTTAGTAGCCAATAACACGTCCAGGATGCATCTAATAAATGAACGTATTCAACGTGTCCAGGATCAGGACATCGATTAGAAGACATCTGCCAGCCACCCTTTTCCCAGCTATTTTTCTTTCCAGCAACATAACAACTGGGAAACAAGCCATTGATTTGAGGCGCACTAAGTGCAAATTGTAAGTTCTTCTCTGCTTTCTCTATTAAGTTTCGATCTCCCCAGTGTCTCCCCCATAAGGCATACCCATAGGAACTACGCAAACTGCAAAACCAAGCCTGATTCCAAATACTTTTAGCTTCCCGCCACTCTTCTTCCTTGCCCTGGCCAGGCTTTTGTTTAGCGGTTACTATAAAGACATGCCCTCCTACTCTTTGCCCATCAATGTCAAATTCCTGCCAACAGACAGATTTCCAACGCTTAAAGGCCCAATCATAAGTGTAGCTGACATAGCGTTCCAATCGCTTCAAATCAAGTGTTTGGTTTTTCTCAGCAGCCAAATACGGTTTGGCAAAACGATCCCATAGAAAACGTTCTATTGGACGGAAATCGCGTTTTGCTTGTTTTTCTTTTCCCCATTGTGCCATATAGAATTGAAACCTAATAGTCTGATTGTAACTACGTTCCATTGGCTTCATTTGATAATAAACATGACCTATTGCTTTATAATCACACAATCCGTACAGTAAATAATGTCCATCCCGTACATAGTCCATGACGTGAGGCATCGGCCTATTATCTTGGATGTCATTTAGGTCCGGGATAAGTGCACAAACCACTTCCTTATTTTCTACGATTATACTCGGTGAACGGAACACCTTATCCCCAATCACCATATCCTCTTTCGGAGTAAGGTGAGGTTTCCATGTACATGTTAGCGACGATACAAGAGGAATTAAAAGCTGTACTCCACTTATCCTCCCTTCCGCATTCGGAGTTATTTCCACTTTTATACGATATAACAAATGTTGATCGTCATTCTGTACTTCCTCTTCTTGAATGACAACGTTAATTCTTGTTCGATCTGCAGTACTACAAAATAGTTCTCTATCTTTTCTCGCTAGTAAATATTTTTTCCAGTCTCCATCTTCAAACCATTTGATAGCCAGTTCCTGTTCATTAAACCAAAGCACCCTATTATCCCCTTCCTTAAGTAAGGCCATTTGATGAAATAAGTTACCCTTTTAAACCTGTAGTCGTAATTCCTTGCACATAATACCGTTGTAAAAACAAAAATATAATCAAAGTTGGGATAGAGGCTACTGTTGAAGCAGCAAAAATTAATCCCCATGAAGTTGAATATTGTGTTGTATATGAAGCAATGGCAACCTGGATTAATTGTCTACTATCATCACTTATTACAATTAGTGGCCATAAAAATTCATCCCATCTGTTAATAAAAGTCATTATTCCCAATGTAATTAATGCAGGCGTACTTATCGGAACAGCAATTCGAAAAAATATTTGAAGCCAAGAGGCACCATCAATTCGTGCAGCTTCTAACATGTCCCTAGGGATATCTGAAAAAAACTGTATTAACATGAAAATGCCAAATGCCCATACAATTTGAGGTATGATCAAAGCTTTATAACTGTCCAACCAACCAAGATCTCTAATAAGTAAATACTGAGGGATCATTATCGCTTCAAACGGGATGACCAAGGTGGACAAAAACAATACCATTAAGGTTTTTTTTAGTGGAAACCTTAATTTAGCAAAGGAAAATGCAGCTAGGGCATTGATAAATAAACCGCTTACCGTTCCTACAACTGCTACAAAAAGTGTGTTTAATATGTAAACACCGAATGAGA
>JAJYSO010000244.1 GCA_021793535.1 Bacteroidota bacterium
AAGAATATACGAAGGCACCAATGAGATCAACCGTATTCATGCCGTTGGTATGCTTCTAAAAAAGGCTTTAAAAGGAGAAATCGACCTGCTTGGCGTGGCCCGGAAAATACAGCGCACATTGCCGCAACCGCCGCAGCCGAATCCTGCAGAGGATTCCTCCTCTTTCGCACAGGAAAAAGAGGTGCTCTCTAACCTCAAAAAAATTTTTATCGCAGTTGCCGGCAATGCCGTTCAACAATACCAAACAGACCTGGAAAAACAACAGCATCTGGTACTCAATATGGCAGAAATCCTCATCGAGATTTTCATGGTTGAAAGTGCCTTGTTGCGCGTGGAGAAACAGGCAGGAAAAAAAGAGGAAACCCGCATCCCAATGGCGATGGTTCAATTAAAGCTTTACCAAGCTGTTGAAAAGGTTGCCCAAAATGCCAAAGAAGCCATCCTCTCCTTTGCCAGCGGTGAGCAGCAACGCGTACTCTTAGAAGGGCTAAGGCATTGGACGACTTATCGGACTTATCCTAACAGCGCCGCACTCAAAGATGCAATTGCCGACAGAGTCATTACTGAAGGAGGGTACTGCTTTGACTAAGGTATGCTATGCCTTTCTACCGGATCGTGGCCAGAGCAAAAAGGCCATCACACATACCAATACAAAAAACAACACAATTAAATACATAAAACCTTTTGAAACCTCCTCTCCTTTGTCCGTTACAGCGCCAGATAAGGGCAACGCCTCTGGAATAATCCCTGGAAAAACATAGGCCTGTAGGACCGTTAAGATACAGATTAAAAAAAGGAGGATAAAGCTGTGTTTTATGGAGAATCGGAAAATGTCGGCTTCCCTACCCACCAATCCTCCTGCGGCAGCGGCCACTGCAATAGATTGAGGAGAAATCATCTTGCCTACCACTCCCCCGGTACTGTTGGCGCTTACGGTTAAAACCGGATTCAAGCCCAAGGAATCCGCTGTGGCTTTTTGCAAGTTGCTAAACAGGGCATTTGAGGAAGTGTCGGAGCCGGTAATGAATACGCCCAACCATCCCAGAACGGGGGCAAAAAAGGGAAAGAGCACTCCTGTACTGGCCAGTGCACTGGCCAGTGTCAGAGACATCCCAGAGTTGTTCACTACATAGGCAAAGCCCAAAACAGCCGCAATGGTAAGGATTGGAAATTTCAACTGATCCAAGGTACTTAAAAATACGCTCCACCCCTCTTTGGGCCTTAATCCTACAAGCGGAATAGAGAGCAGACAAGAAATAAAAATAGCCGTACCCGATGCCGATAGGTAGTTAAAATTAAAAACTTGTGGCAGCGGTTCCCCACTCGCCCCGCTGATAATTTTATCGTGTAATCCGGGAACTTTAAACTGAAGTTGGCCCAACGTATCCAAAGCCATCTTGACCGGCTGAAGCCCCCAAGCCAAAATCATTAAGGTCAATATCAAAAAAGGAGACCAAGCCCGTAAAACCTCCAGCCTGGAATAGGCCCTCTCCTTCTCTTGTGTCACAAAGCGGTCTTCTTTAAACTGCCATACTTGTTTTGGCTTCCAAAATTTTAAAAATACGATCAAGCTCAGCATGGACAAGACACCGGCAATGATATCCGGTAGCATGGGGCCAAAATAATTAGCACTCAACCATTGGAAAAAAGCAAAGGAACCACCAGAAACCAAAATAGCCGGAAAGACTTCCATGGATTTCTTCAGACCGGAAATCATGTGCACCAGATACAAGGGAATCAAAAGCGAGAGAAAAGGCAAGGTACGCCCCACCATCTGCGAGAGGCTCATCTCGGAAAGGTCCGTAAGCTGAGCAGCCACTGTTATGGGGATTCCCACCGCCCCAAAAGCAACCGGAGCAGTGTTAGCGACCAGACACAAACCCGCAGCATAAATGGGCTTAAAACCCAAACCTATAAGCATGGTTGCGGTAATGGCTACCGGAGCGCCAAAGCCTGCTGTGCCCTCCAAAAAGGCACCAAAAGAAAAGGCAATCAATAAAGCTTGCAATCTCCGGTCTGCCGAAAGGGAAGACATGAAATGCTTAATGATCTCAAACTTTCCACTTTTTACCGTCAAATTAAAAATAAAAATAGCGCCAATAACAATCCAACAGATGGGAAACAACCCGTATAAGGCACCATACCCCATCGCGATAAAAGTCAATCTTATCGGCATCCCGTACACCAAAATGGCGACCAAAATGGCTACACCTGCAGCAGACAACATAGCCCAATGCCCCTTCATCTTTTTAACAACCAGTGCCCAAAAAATATACAACAGCGGAATGACTGCCACTAGGGCAGACCAAAACACAGTACTCAGAGGATGAATAGGTTGTGACCAAGACATAAGCAGATAAAGATACCTAAAATTAACGAAAATGTTGTATTTTATCCCTTTAACTCTGCCCTTATAGGGATTTCTTTTAGGAGCGATTCTACTCAAAAGAAATGCACATTCATTTTCGAGTATTTACTCAAAATTCATACATTTACTCAAACCCATTATGCTATGAAATTTTTATTTTCTTCTCTTTTGCTCTTGCTCACTGTCCTCTTGAACGCTCAAGAAAACAAGTACTTATTGAAACCGGATCGCGTATTCGATGGCCAAGAAATGCACACGGACTGGGCGGTACTGGTAGTGGGAAACAAAATCATCAAAGCCGAGCAGAAAGGTTTTGAAACCCCCTCTGGAACAAAAGTGATCGATTTAGAAGGCACCACGCTCCTTCCCGGATTGATCGAAGGGCATGCTCATCTTTTTCTCCACCCCTATAACGAGACTTCATGGAATGATCAAGTTCTTAAAGAAAGTCGTACCGAACGCAGCCTTCGCGCTGCAAATCACGCAAAGGCTACCTTAATGGCCGGATTTACTACTTTACGTGATTTGGGAACGGAAGGAGCAGCTTATGACGATATAGGCCTTAAAACAGCCATTGCTAAAGGAATTATTGTCGGACCCCGAGTGATTACTGCCACCAAGGCCATAGTGGGAGAAGGTTCGTATGGCGTAAAAGCTGAAAGTGCGGATTTAGACCTCCCAAAAGGAGCAGCTGAAGTGGGTAACCAAGCCGAGATGGCCAAAGAAGTGCGGCACCAAATCGGGAAAGGAGCCGATGTTATAAAAGTTTATGCCGACTACCGTTGGGGGCCAAAGGGTGAGTCAGCCCCTACCTTTACAGAAGAAGAGCTGGCCACAGCAGTAGCCATCGCCAAAAGTAGCGGGCGTTATGTCGCGGTCCACTCTTCCACCAAAGAAGGTATGTTACGCTCCATACGGGCAGGAGTGCATACCATCGAACACGGAAGTCAAGGAGATCTGGAGGTCTTCCAACAAATGAAGGCCAAAAACATTGCCTTTTGCCCCACCTTGGCAGCCGGGGCCTCCATTATGGAATACAGCGGCTGGAAAGAAGGAGTCGACCCCGACCCGGAGCGCATTGTCGAATCCAAGGCAAGTTTTAAGGCGGCCTTAGCTTCTGGAGTCACCATTTTAATGGGAGGCGATGTAGGGGTATTCCCACACGGGGATAACGCAAAAGAAATGGAAATGATGGTCGAATACGGGATGGAACCCCTAGAAGTTTTAAGGTCCGCTACTTCAGTTAACGCCGAGGTATTTGGCTACGGAGGCCAAATCGGTCGGCTTCAACCCGGAATGTTAGCGGACATCATCGCCGTTAAAGGCGACCCTACCCAGGACATCAAAAGGGTTAGAAACCCAACATTGGTGATGAAAGACGGGGTCATCTACAAACAGTAAAACCACTAAACTGCCTGATCACCCAACAGCCCAGCATCCCTTTCAAGCGATAAAAGACAGGTAAAAACAAGATCTGCCCACTTAACCTTGGGGTTTCGCAAAAGCACTTCTTTGGGTTGCTCGATCGTGCAACCTACCTTTTGAGATCGTATCCCATGCGGTGTGCAGATC
>JAJYSO010000245.1 GCA_021793535.1 Bacteroidota bacterium
GTGTTGATGAGTTTCAGGCCCACATTTTGTTGCAGAACCATGCGTGGATGAGGAAAGAAAGTCAAGATGGTAGCGCTGAGATGATGTTTCTTTGCGGCTTTTAAAAGCTGCTCAATGATTTTTCGATGGCCAATGTGAATTCCGTCAAAAGTGCCAATGGTAACCACCGTTGGCTTTAAAAGTTTGATCTCGGTAGTGTTTTTTATCAGGTGCATCTAAAATAGCTTGTAAGAATTGCCAGCAGGTACAAAGTTAAGTGAAGTTTTATTGTTGGAGGTCTTTCTGTTTCTTATTTTCCATTGAAGCGATTCATGGTGATGTCCACTCCTGCAGTGCCGTATGAGCGGATAAGCTCCGCTGCGGTTTCCAGGCGCTCGACGAGTGCTTTTTGCTCTTCTGTGTTCCATTTTCCCAACACATAATTGATTTGGTTTCCAGTAGCGTAGTGATGGCCTATGCCAAAACGGAACCGGCTGTATCCCCTTGTGCCCAATTTTTGTTCGATGTCCTTAAGGCCATTGTGCCCCCCGTTACTTCCTTTTGTCTTTAGTCTGATTTCTCCGAAAGGAATGTTTAAATCATCCACGATGATCAGCAGGTTTTCCAAGGGTACTTTTTCTTTTTCTAACCAATATTTTACCGCTTTACCACTGAGGTTCATCATCGTATTGGGTTTCAAAAGGATAAATTGTCGGCCTTTGAATCGGTAGAGCGCGCGCAGCCCGTACTTTACGTTTTCAAAACTGAGCTGCTCCTGCTCGGCAAGATGATCCAGGACAGAAAACCCGATATTGTGTCGCGTGTGCGCATAATCGGCTCCCACATTTCCCAATCCGACAATTAAAAATTTTTTCATAGTGATCAGCCTGTATATTGAGCTGCAAAAATAAGCAATGCTAATTTGTTTAAGAAAAGCTTTTGGCTTCTTTATACACCCACTCATTTTTTTGAAAAGCAAGCAACACTTTTTAAAAAATATACATCCTTTCTTTTAACACAAACTCTAATGCCTTTGGTACAGGGACAAGACCCCATAAAAAAACCGTCTTAAAATTAAATTTCTAAGACGGTTTAAGTAGTGGTGAAAAAAGAATTTACTCTTCTTTGGCTCCTTCTGCATCTGCTGCAGCTTCGCCTCCTTGTTCAGCAGGTACTTCTTCTTCGTCGAGCTCGGGCTCAAGATCTGCGATATCACGAGCGGCGATAACTTGACAAATTACTTCGTCTTCGTCATGTAGAATTTCGTAATCTTCGCTAGCGACCTCGGTAATGTATAGTTTTTCTCCTATACCCAAAGAACTCACGTCAACTTCAACAAAATCTGGAAGTTTATCGACCAACCCATTAAGGTCAATTCGGCGCATGTTAAACTGAAGCACACCTCCCATTTTAACCCCTTTAGGAACGCCAGTGGAGTGTATCGGTAAAGTCATGTTAATCGGATTTTCGTCGTCGAATTGGAAGAAATCCATGTGGAGGATCGCATCACTTACTGGGTGAAATTGAATGTCTTGAAGAATGGCGTTGGCCTTTTGCCCGTCAAGATCCAATTTTACGGTGTGGACGTCTGCGGTATAGACGAGTTTATTAAAATCTTTTTCCAAAGCTGAAAAATGGATTACGCCTGCTGCTCCTCCATAGAGTACGCAAGGGACTTTCTCAGCATCACGTAAGGCTCTTGTTGCTTTTTTGCCTACGTTTTCTCTTTTAGATCCTTTGATCGTAATTGACTTCATTGTGTATGTTATTTATTGAATGGTTTACTTTTTTGTTTAAAAGCCAGCCGCTTTTACATTAAAAATTGTCCGCTAATGGATTTGTGACTGTGCACGCGTTCCATAATATCTGCGAATAAGGGCGCGCAAGATACAACTTTAATTTTATTTGAAGAGCCTTTTAACGGAATTGTGTCAGTGACAATGAGCTCTTTAAGTGCAGAGTTGTCAATGCGTTCATAGGCTTTCCCCGAGAGGATGGGATGTGTGCAGATGGCGCGTACGCTTTTGGCTCCGCGTTTGATCATGATATTGGCCGCTGTGGTTAGGGTTCCGGCGGTATCGACCATATCGTCTACAATGACCACATTTTTGTCCTTTACATTTCCAATGACCTCCATATGGGAAATCACATTGGCCTTCTTTCGCTCTTTATAGCAAATAACAACATCACTTTGCAGCGCTTTGGCATAGGCGTAAGCGCGTTTAGATCCTCCCATGTCGGGGGAGGCCATTGTGAGGTTCTCCAAATTTAAACTTTCCAAATAAGGCAAGAAAATGGTAGAAGCGTAGAGATGATCCACAGGAATTTCAAAAAAACCTTGAATTTGATCGGCATGTAAATCCATAGTGATCACACGGGTAGCCCCAGCAGTTTCCAGTATTTTAGCAATCATCTTGGCGGCAATAGGAACACGAGGTTTGTCTTTGCGATCTTGGCGAGCCCAGCCAAAATAAGGGAGGACCGCATTGATATGTAGGGCAGAGGCTCTTTTGGCCGCATCGAGCATTAAAAGCATTTCCATGAGGTTGTTTTCACTGGGAAAAGTAGACCCGATGATAAAGACACGGGCTCCACGAACGGTCTCTTCAAAAGAGGGTTGAAACTCACCGTCACTATAGGTTGAGATAGAGACTTTTCCTAATTCCTTACCGTACAAAGAAGCAATTTGCTGCGCTAAGACTTTGCTCTGGGAGCATGAAAAAATTTTAACTTCCATAGTTACCTATTGGGGATTTTGATAAACGAACATTAAACGAATGTGCAAATGTATAAAATTAATTTTGGGAGACTTGAGAATATTTTTTAAGAATGTGTAAGAAATTGAATTTATTTTTTATTTTTGCCAAGCTCAATTGTAAGCTCGAGTGGCGGAATTGGTAGACGCGCTGGATTCAAAATCCAGTTTCTTCGGAAGTGTGGGTTCGATTCCCACCTCGAGTACTAATCATCTGATAAGCATCACCTGCATTACGGCTGAACCTATCCCATTTGGTAAACAGGACAGTCGGTCTTTGAACTTTTCTTTTTAAGATTGGTCAGGAGTTTTGTTCATTCAGGACGGTTAAAGGTCTTAGCGGAGTGGTCTTCGTAAATAACCTGTCCGACAGCAATCTTATTAGTCGCACAATACCTTTTCAAACGTTCCTATTGGTCACGCTGGGAATATCCTTTGTCCGCCTGTTCATCTGTGGAAACATGTATGTATAGATCTGCCCTTTTCATTGCTAATCTCTTTAAATGGAGAATGTGTCTTGGGGATTAGCTAATTTACGAAATAAATCACCCCACATCAAAGCATTCAAAATAACTATCATCGTGGTTGTATAGGAATTCTATAATTAGTTCGGCTTCTTCCTGCCCCACGTTAATATCCTCTTTGAGGAGAAGTTCTATTGCTTCCACGATAGGTATTTTCTCTATTTCCTTTCTCTCCTGCATTGCCTAACGCTGTGTTGTTATGGCTAAAGTAGTCCAGGAAACAGGCCGGATTTTTGTTGCTGCAGTCAGAGGTGGTGTTTGGCGTTTAGAGGTACATTACTCATTGTGTTGCATAACATTACACTAAAAAGCTTTTAGTATCTTTACGGTTTATTAAAGAAGTCTATTTGGTAAATATTTACATAGTAAAGTGACCTAAACAAATAAGTGGAATTAATGGCAAATAAATCTCACCTAAAATTCTTAAGCGAAAAGCAGTTGTCTGAAGTTAAGGACTTTAAGTACAATTATGGCTTTGACAACAATAAAGACGATGAAGACAATGCCCCTAAAAACTATGTTAGGTTAGCAACTTCATTTAAAGTAGATTTAGAAAAATTTGACAGTGATTTAGACGCAAAATACAGTGCGAAAGACCGTACTCTGGAAGTCCCGTATGATATTGATTATGTACAAATCACTTTTCAAGACCAATTTGTTATAAACAAGTATTTCAAAG
>JAJYSO010000246.1 GCA_021793535.1 Bacteroidota bacterium
ATGTTCTGCGAGATTATTTGACAGACCTATTTCCAATTCTCGAGTTAGGAACAAGTGCAAAAATGCTCTCTATCGTTCCTTTGATGAATGGTGGGGGCTTATTTGAGACCGGAGCGGGAGGGTCTGCTCCCAAACACGTTCAACAATTTACAAAAGAAAACCATTTGAGATGGGATTCTTTAGGAGAGTTTTTGGCGTTAGCCGTCTCTTTGGAGCATTTGGCTAAACAATATGATAGGGAAGAAGTCCTAGTGCTTTCAAAAGCACTTGATATTGCCAATGACCTATATTTGGAGAATCAAAAAAACCCCTCTCGTAAAGTAAACGAATTGGATAATCGAGGCAGTCATTTTTATTTGGCTATGTATTGGGCAAGAGCCTTGGCAGAACAGACGGATGATGCGCGGTTACAACGTCAATTTGAGCCCATTGCCGATCAGTTGGAGGAGATGGAGGAAAAAATTGTAGCAGAATTGAATGGCGTTCAAGGTAGCCCTGTAGACCTAGAAGGGTATTACAAGCCAAATGAAAAACGAGTGTCTGAAGCCATGCGTCCCAGTGAAACTTTTAATGCTATTCTCGCTCAAGTGAACCGGAATTAAGTATGCAGAATCAATAGAAAAAATAAGAACCCTGAATCCTTGAGCAATCAATTTCAGGGTTTTTTGGGGAGGTATGCCAGTTGTCTTTTTATACAACGGAGCGTAAAACCCATTCATCACTTTAGCGTGGATGGGTAGTTCACTTGCTGAGGTAGTGATTGAGCACCTTAACTTCTTGAGCGTTCAGCTCTGGTTTTAAGGAATTTAAGTTTTCTCGATGAACTTCCTCCTTGAGTAATTCTTTAAGGAGGGCCTTGCTAAATTTTTGAAACTGCCAGGCGGGGTGAAGGCTTGCTTGCAATAGATTTTTATAATTTTCTGTCGTAAAGCGATTGATTTGATAGAGTAACCCAAATGCATTCTCTCTAATAGCATAATCGTATTGCGGAGCGGTATAGTGGGATAATTCTCTGTAATGTGCTTCCTTTTGATCTGATTGGTACCCTGTCGTAACGATACTTAAGGTCAGCCAGAGCATTCTGATATTTTTTGTATAAAATCCTTGGGTGTGTTGTAGGCGGTCGAGATATCGAGAACGATCCTCTGGGAAGTTGAGCCATAAGTTGAGCAAGGCTTCTTCTTGGGTGCGATAGGATGGGTCTTTCAATAGGCTTTCATAGGCCTTCTGTAATTCTTTTGGGATCTTAACTAGTGATTCCGCGAGGGTCTGCCGGATCATGGTCTGGTTGGTTTCAAATGCCTTTTCAAGGAGTTTTAACCGTTGCTCGGAAGGGTTTTCGGCAATCAATTGCTGTACAACTTCTTGACCGATGTATGGGTTTGTGGGGAATTCAAGTGCTTTTAGTAGTAGATCATACTTGGCTGATAGTGATAAGGGTCGTAACCTGATCACTTCCATATAGGCTGTTATAAACGTCGACTTTTTAAGAGAGGCCAAGGCATCTTCATCTTGGAAAGCAGATTGTTTCAACCATTGATCGGTAAAACTTGTTAAATCTTGACCACTGGATTTCATCATTTGTTCCATGAAATCGTTTACGGAAGCATTCTGATAGGCGTGGGTCTGAAGAAAAGATCGGATACCGTTTTTAAAAGCTTCTTCCCCGACTTTTTCCCGTAGAATATGCAGGGCCCATGCTCCTTTTTCATAGAAGGTAAGTGCATTTGCTTTAGGGTTTAAAAGGGCTTGCCCCTTTCCTTGATCGCTATTGGATTTTAACTTCTCAGCACTTTGGTAAAGCTTGAAATAAAAATAATCTTCACCGAAAATTTCCTTTTCTGCCAATAGCGCATAATATGCGGCAAAACCTTCTTGCAACCAGTGGTCTTTACTTGATTTTTCTGTCACGTCATCTCCGAACCATTGGTGGGCTAGTTCGTGTGCATTTACATTGACAAAGTTGCGGTCTATAAAACCAATAGAGTCGGTGAAAAAGCTTTCTGAGAACAGGGTGGTGGTTGCATTTTCCATCCCGGCATACATAAAGTCTCGCACGGGTACTAGTTTATAGTTTGTAAAGGGATAGTCTATTCCGATTTCTGTTTCTAAAAAATCAAATATGCGCTGGGTATAGCGGTAAGTGGGTTCGAGGTATTTTTGAAACTTTTGTTCGTAATATAGGGTGATGGGAATACCTTTGGTGGAATGGATTTCTTTTTTTTGATACTTTCCAACGGCAACAGCCACCAGATAGCTGCTGATGGGATGATGCATTTGATAGTGCCAGATTTCTTCATCTTCTTGGACCACATG
This sequence comes from Bacteroidota bacterium, assembly GCA_021793535.1. GTDB lineage: Bacteria > Bacteroidota > Bacteroidia > Flavobacteriales > Flavobacteriaceae > JAJYSO01. Next base: position 2,317 of record JAJYSO010000246.1, read on the forward strand.
TTTTACTAATGTTCCGTTCCCAATAGCTCTATAGCCCTTGGGAACACTGTAACGAATAGTAAATTTTATTTTATCATTAGCATCATCTATGCTAGGTAACCAATGGGAATTTTCTTTGCCTTGCCCTTGGGACCAAATTTGTGGATTGTCTGAATGCCAATTTGAAAAGTAGAGTGCTTGTTTGGGCTCTTCCACTTCATAAATAATCTTTATAGCATAGGTCTGGTTGCTTTTAAAAGGATATAGAAAATAAATTTTTTTGGTCGTGTTGATTAGTTTGGGTTTTAAAGTGTCTCCCGGGGCCAGCTCCACTTTCATGTTTTTGGCGTCCAAGGCAATGGTATCGATATTTCGAAGCACGGTGAAACGATAGGATATCTCTCCTTGTACACGTTGCTCTTCGGGAAAGAAAGAAAGTGTTCCCTCTGCGGTTTTAAAATCAACACTGCTTTTTTGTTGAGGGAAGACCTTAACCGCAAAAAGAATAAGCATTAAAAAGCAAATCCACTTCATCTCACGCGTTCTTTTGGGTTCCAAAATACGAATTTCTAGGGAACTGGGCTGCAGGTTATAAGCCTATTTTAGGAGCTGGCTTCAGTGAGAAGGAGCAGAATTGAGACTTGCCAAATACCATTCATTCCTCATAGAGGGCCTGCGAATGATTCTGAATCTACACAAGGGATTTTGTGAACCATCCTATTTAAAGACAAATGGGCTTCGGGTTTTATAGATCTGTGCTTTTAAAGAAGTTTTATTTGCGTCTCCGTCTGTGTAATCAACCGTCTCAGCCGGTCGTATTTTTTATCCTTCATTGCACCAGGTTAATCGCTTATCTGTTACAAGCTAAGCGACTTGTAGTGTGCTAGTGTGCTCCATATTATAAAGACAGAATGGACCTCTAAATTCAGCTGCCTTTGCATGGTCAATTCGTACTATACTGTTTGGGAATCATCAAAGCCTTCTAATAAGTCTTTGATGCGTTTGATAAAACTGCTTCCCAGTGCACCGTTTACAACGCGGTGATCATAGCTGTGTGATAAAAACATTTTGTGACGAATACCGATAAAATCTCCATCCGGTGTTTCTATTACTGAAGGGGTCTTCCGAATGGCTCCTAGGGCGAGAATACCCACTTGAGGTTGATTGATAATGGGGGTACCCATGACGCTGCCAAAAGAGCCAACATTGGTGACCGTATAGGTTCCTCCGCTGGTGGCATCTGGTGATAATTTTCCAGTTCTAGCCTGTTCAGCGAGGCTGTTGACGCGTTTGGCCATACCGATCAGGTTCAATTCATCTGCATCTCGGATAACCGGAACAATAAGGTTCCCGTCAGCAAGCGCAGTGGCCATTCCTAAGTTGATGTGCTTGTGTTTGATGATCTGTTCTTTTTCAGCATCTACAGAGATATTCATCATGGGGAACTCGGTCAATGCTTTGGCAATGGCTTGCATGAAAATTGGCGTAAAGGTGAATTTTTCACCTTCACGTTGGAAGAAATGATCCTTTACCTTGTTTCGCCATTTCCATATTTTTGTGACGTCTACCTCTATAAAAGATTGTACGTGGGCAGAAGTTTGTACGCTGGCCGTCATGTGCCTGGATATAGAT
>JAJYSO010000247.1 GCA_021793535.1 Bacteroidota bacterium
CCGACATAAGCGTAGATCGTCAGTTATTGGAAGTTGATTATTTAGGAAATGTCGCCTTGGCTAAAGCTATACTCCCTCATTTTATTCAAAACAAGAGTGGTTTATTTATCGTCATATCAAGTGTCATGGGAAAATTTGGCTCACCTTATCGTTCCGGCTATTGCGGTGCCAAGCATGCTTTGCATGGTTTCTTTGATGTCCTGCGGATGGAGCATGAAAAAGATGATATAAAAGTATGCATCATCTGCCCGGGGTTTGTCAATACAGACGTGACTCGAAATGCGGTGACCGGAGACGGTTCCTCATACAATCAGCAAGATCAAAAAACGGAAGATGGTCTGAAAGTCGATGTTTTTACCAAAAAGATGATTCGAGCAGTAGAACGTGGAAAATTTGAAGCTTATATTGGGAAAAAAGAAGCTTTAGCGGTTTATTTAAAGCGGTTCTTTCCAAAGCTGCTTCACCGCATCGTTCTCAAAAGTAAAGTGCGTTAAACAACTAAAAGGAGGTATCGTTAGCAATTAGTCTTTTATACTGCAAAATACTTTACTCCTCCTCTTCCAATTCTCCGGCAAAATAGCTCTCCAGCTCTCGCAACGTCGTTTCACTGGTCTGCACATCTCGAATAACTTCTCCCTTTTCTAAAACCACAATGCGCTTACATACTTCGGTGACATGCGTCAAATCGTGACTTGAAACTAACAAGGTCACTTTTTCTTTTTCAACCCAAGATTTTAGAAGTCGTTTTAACCGAATTTGTGTTGTCGGATCGAGATTAGCAAATGGTTCATCCAAAATAATGACTTCGGGGCGACCTATCAATGCGGCCACCAATCCAACCTTTTTCTGATTTCCCTTAGACAAGTCTCTGAGATATTTTTTCTGCTGAAGAATCTCACCATTAAACAGGTCTTCAAACTGCTTCAAAAACTGATCTATATCGGCTTTGTTCTGTCCTCGTAAATCTCCTATGAAATAGAAATATTCCTCCGGTGTGAGATAACCAATCAAAAAGCTCTCATCGATAAAAGATGCTGTAAAAGGCTTCCAATCTTCACTTTTATCAACTTGGATTGTTTTGTTTTTGATAAAACCTGTAGTAGGTTGAATCAAATCCAACAACAAACTGAATAAAGTCGTTTTTCCGGCACCATTATTACCAACTAACCCAAAACTCTCGCCTGCATTGATTTGTAAATTATCGATAGACAGAACTGGGTGTTTCTGATAAGTCTTACTGAGGTTTTCTATTTGAATCATATTCATCTTTTTAATTTAGGATTTCTCCGAAAAAGCAGCAATGGTCTTATATTTTCCCTTTTGATATACCTTTTCAATTTGACTAAGAAAAAAGTTTTTAAAAATAAGTCCTATTATTCCTGAAATTACTAATGTCAAAATCCCTGCCGTAAAATCGAATAACAAATTGGGAATAAAAAACAGGAAAATAGGTAAAACCAGTTTGGGAAGGCTCCATAACAGTTGGGTTACATTAAATCCTTTTGTGTTTGAAAAAGCCTTTGCCTTGACATTAAGCTCAATCGGGTTACGATTGACAGCCCCGCTCCACAAGGTAATAAAAGAGTTTAAGCCAACATTAAAAAAAGCAACCCCAACTATCAGACTATAGGCTTTCCACCCAAAATAGAGATAAGGCGTACTCAAAATGAAAGAGACAAGCGTCCCGATAATCATCAAATACCATTTGGATTCCAAATATTTCTTATAAGGAATATTCTGACTCATCAACATCTTGTAATATTCGCTATCCCAGGAAGGCACGAGCTGCCCAAAAGTCATTAAAAATCCTCCTGTTACAAAAAGGGCCCCAAACAGCAACCAATTATAATTATCTGCATAGTTAGAATTGGCATAAAAAATCAGTCCGTAAAACAAAAACAAAAAAGAAGTAAGTACCACCTGTTTTGGACGCTTATTTCTCAGTATCATTCGGATATCATTTTTCAAAAAGACAGATATATTTCCAAATCGGTCTAACCAACTAAGTTTATACTCCTTAACATCGTTCTTTTCCTTCTCAACATATCCATCTAAATAAAAGCCTTTTATTAAAAAACTAAATAGTCTGCGATATAATAGTATCAGAATTACAGCTGCAAGCAAAAAAGCATAAGCCGTCTCATATATCCAATTAAAAACGACCCCGGCATCCGTTGTGATTTTATAGATATTATAGTACTCCAACACCCCAAATAACACGAAGAGTCCCAAAGCCCCATAAAAGATGCCATTTTGTTTATTGATAAGATAATTGATGAAGTTAATGCACAATTCAATGCAACCTATTGCCAAAAACCAGTTTATAACCTGAAGTGGCGGATATCCTTTTACCAACAATACAATAGAAAATGGCAGAAAAAAAAGAAGAGGCAAAAAGTTGAAAAATGAGAGAGAAGACTTTAGCAATAAATAGTGTATGATTTTTTTACGATTAATCGGAAGTAACATTAGCGGTTTAACATTCATAACCGGCAAATTCTGCATAAAAAACCTATAGATAAGATCAAGTAAAAACCAATAAATCAAAAAGTTATTTACTATCGTCAAGGGGTCTTTATCGGGATAAGTATCTTCAAGAGCAAAAAAGCCTAAAGCCCCTAAAGCCAGAAAAGTAAACAGCATATAAAGCGCAAAAAATCCGATTAGGATTTTGACAACCAAGTTTTGTTTAAAGGCTTTTGAACGGATAAATTGTTTCCATTCTAAAGAAAGTAGTTGTAAAATCATAGACAAAGTTTTATACGCTTCGTAAAGCTATTCAATTTCAGTAAAAAACAAAACGTAACATAGCATCTCTTCGCATGTTTGGTCTTAACACCCTGCTAATTTAGTAAAGAGTTATCAGGTTTTGCTTATTTTTGCCCTCTCATAGATAATAATACCAAAAAAATATAAAAATGCTCAAAAACTTTGTTGAAGAATTAAAATGGCGAGGGATGCTGCATAATATCATGCCGGGAACCGAAGAACACCTTATGGAAGAGATGCGCTCTGCCTATATCGGATTCGACCCCACAGCAGATTCTTTACACATTGGAAGCCTGGTTCCTATTCTTGTTTTAGCCCACTTTCAGCGTTGTGGCCATAAGCCTTATGCCCTTATCGGCGGAGCAACGGGAATGATTGGCGACCCTTCAGGAAAGTCTAAAGAACGCAACTTATTAAACGAAGAAGCTTTAGAAAAAAACTTGGCCGGTATTAGAAAGCAATTGGCTAAAATCCTTGATTTTGACAGTGATGCCGACAACGCTGCCGTCTTGGTCAACAACTATGATTGGATGAAAAACTTCTCTTTTTTAGAGTTTATCCGTGACGTCGGTAAACACATTACCGTTAACTACATGATGGCAAAAGATTCTGTCAAAAAACGTTTTGCCGCAGATGCTCAAGACAACGAGGGAATGAGCTTTTTAGAGTTTAGTTACCAATTGGTACAAGGATATGACTTCCTCCACCTTTACAAAGAAAAAGGGATGACACTACAAATGGGAGGGAGCGATCAATGGGGAAACATCACCACAGGATCAGAATTAATTCGTCGTATGGCCGGCAAAAAGGCTTTTGCCTTAACATCGCCTCTTATCACCAAAGCCGACGGCACAAAATTCGGAAAATCTGAGGGTGGAAATGTATGGTTAGATCCGGAACGCACTTCTCCTTACAAATTTTACCAATATTGGTTAAACACAAGCGACGAAGACGCTGAAAACTTCATTAAAATCTTTACCTTCTTAGGGAAAGAAGAGATTGAGGCCTTGACAAAAGAACACTGTGAAGCGCCTCATAAGCGTATTTTACAGAAGAAATTAGCCGAAGAGATAACAACGCTTGTTCATTCTAAAGAGGATTTAGACAATGCCGTTAGAGCTTCACAAGTACTCTTCGGAAAATCTACAGCTGAAGAT
>JAJYSO010000248.1 GCA_021793535.1 Bacteroidota bacterium
TGAATACTTTGATCGCAGTGCCTTTGATCGACGAGATCCCGATAAAATTGTCAATCAGTTCCCAAAATCACTTTATAAAAATATTTTTGGGTTATCCTATCAATTTGACCTTAATCGAAAATGGAGCACCACAGTCTTTGGAAAGGCGTATTTTTTACGCGCCAAAACCGTTGAGAAGGGATTGGGTTCTTCGACAGCCGATAAGTTGGAAGTAACCGATGAAAATTTTGGTTATGGATGGGCCTCTTCTTATTCCATCCTTCCCAATTTGCAGGTGAGACTGTCTTTTGAACATACGTATCGCTTGCCCGAGCCCATGGAGCTTTTTGGCGATGGGCTCTTTGTCTTGCCCAATTCGGGTTTAAAACCTGAGCGAAGTGATAACTTGAATATGGGTGCGACATACAATTGGAATGTCGGTCAACATCACCACCTGAAAATGGGCGGGAGCTTTATTTATCGAAATTCAAAAGATTTAATTTTTCAAGTGGTGACCCTTTCCAGTCCGCAAACCAGTTTTAATAACCTATCTGACGTTCGGACTGTGGGAGCTGAAGGGAATCTGCGATACCGTTTTAAAGACCGACTGGAGGTAAGTACGAGCCTTACTTATCAAAATATTACCGATCAGGCAAATTTTGTGTACAACGATTACTCGGGATATCAACAGAATTTTAATAAAGGGGAGCGCTTGCCGAATCGACCCTATCTTTTTGGAAATGCAAACCTGGGGTATAGGTTTGAAAATGTATTTTTTCAGGATGCAGATCTAAAATTGAACTACTACTTTCATTTTGTAAAAGCCTATTATTTGAGTTGGGCAAACCTAGGGGATAAACAAGGGAAAAATGTCATTCCTGGTCAGGCAGCTCATGACCTGGAGTTGGTGTACAGTTTGTTTGGAGGACGCTATAATATAGGTTTGGAAATCAGGAACCTGACCGATGAGTGGCTGTATGATAAATTTTATTTGCAGAAACCCGGTCGAGCATTTTATCTCAAACTGCGATACCAGTTTTAAAAAGAAAAGTTGACGAATTGTTTAAAATAAATTTAAGGACCATGTATATACAAAAAAGAATTCAAAGATTAGGATTGAGAATGCTGCTGATAGCGGCCATTGCGAGCTTCGGAGCTTGTAGTAGTGATGATACGAGCAGTCTTCCGCAGGACACCCCCGAAGATTTTAATCCTTATGTGATCTCCCTGGCTGTTCAAGGCAGCGAAGGTGATTTTACATACTATACCGTACCCTTTTCTGATGTGATGGAAGGTACGCTTAGCGCCCGAGGTCAAGGGATTGAGCAGCCGGGTTATTACGACTTTACCCAGATAGATCACACCATTTATGCTATTGGAGGACTGGACGATGTGGATATGGTTGGCCTTCGCAAGGATGAGGAGCACAGTAGCCTGGTCGTTGCCGGAAAGGTATCTTTTGACAACAGTCTTTCCGATTTGAAAAAGGCGGATGAGCATACTTTGGTTTCGGTCACCATGAATGCTGCTTCGGGGGTGATTGTCTTCCATAAATTTGATCTCAACGCGGTGACCGCCACTGACAAGATAACCGTTCCGGTTTCAGCTCTGGTCGATTTGGATACAGATGAAGGCTTGAGTTATTCAGGAATGGAGATCAGTGGGGATCACTTATTTCTTTCCTATTACATCAGTAATCCCGAGACTTTTGAAACGACACATACAGACCAAGCGGCGGTTGCTGTCTTCTCCTATCCAAGTTTGGAATTTGAGAAAGTGATTACCGACTCTCGAGTAGGGCCCATAGGTGGTTTTAACGTAGCTAGTGGACTGGTTAAAGATGAGCAGGGAAATGTTTTTGCAGTGTCGCATTCCAATCCAGCCAACGGGTTTAGCCAAAGTACCAAACCCAGCGGGATCTTAAAAATTACAGCAGGAGAAACAGAATTTGATCCGGATTACTTTTTTGATATTACACAAGCAACAGATGGGGGAAATACGGCACATTTGGTATACTTGGGTGATGGAAAAGCCTTTGCTGAGGTGAACACTTCGCCTCGAAGTACACAAGAGGTCTGGTCGGACAGCCCTTTGCGTTCTGCGGTTGTAGATTTAAATAAACAAGAAGTCAATTTTATTAAGGGTATTGCCCAGCATAAAGGAAACGGACGACGTTTACCCTTATGGCAAGACGCAGAACAAGTATATATCAGTATTCCCGAAGCCAATGAGATTTATATATACCGCATTGATATCCATAGTTATGAGGCGACCAAAGGAGCTATAGTGGAGGCCAATTTTATTGCCGGCATATTTAAACTGTAACTGTTATTTAGAAAAAGGCAAACTTCAAGAGAGTGAACGCTTATGTTGGAAAGCAGAACCTGTTGCTATGCCTTTATGAGCAGCATTGAAGTTTAAAAACATACTCTACCTTGAAAAATAAAAAGAAAAGCACTGTTTTTTTTCGTCGTCTTATGGGATGGCTCCATTTGTGGTTGGGACTTGGCTCTGGGTTGATTATTTGTATCGTGTGTTTAACTGGGGCGTTGTATACCTTTCAAAAAGAAGTGAAAGATGTTCTTGAGCCTTGGCGGTTTGTATCGCCTGAAGAAGCAGATTTTGTTCCTCCTAGCCAATTATTGGACACGGCTCTTGTCTATATGCCCGGTTATCAACCTACAGGGTTGACCTACGAAGGGAAAACGAATGCAGCGGCCGTAGGCTTTCACCATAAGGATCATGGAAAACCTAATTTTACTGCTGTTTTTATGAACCCATATACCGGTAAATTTATCACCAAACGCAGCGTTCTTAATGCAGATGGCACCACCGGATTTGACTTTTTTGGTTTTGTGCGGGAAGGACATCAATATTTATGGCTTCCAAGAGAAATAGGAAAATACGTGGTGAATATTGCAACATTGATTTTTGTGATTTCCCTACTTACCGGTATTGTCCTATGGTGGCCAAAGAAATGGAAAAGGGTACATCTGCGTGCAGCATTTCGCATACAATGGCGTGCTCCGTGGAAGAAATTAAATTATGACTTGCATAATGTATTGGGGTTTTATACCCTTGTTTTCACTTTCATATTGGCTTTTAGTGGGTTGATCATAGGCCTGAATTGGGTTTCAAATTCGGTTTATTTTTTAGCTTCCGCAGGAGAGAAACCCCCTTTGACGTTTCCGCAATCCATCATACCGGAAAAAGAAAGACCTCTTGTGAATCCTCATCAGGCGATTGATCAGGTATGGAGGCAGGTTATGGCGGCAGAAAAAGGACGTGACCAAGGAATGTATATAAGTCCTGATTTACGGGAAGCTACTGCTCCCATTGTGATCTGGGTATACCACCATGCAGGATCATTTTATGATCGAAGCACCTATTATTATGATCAATATAGCTTAGCGAGAATACACACCGCACGGGATAATTTTCAGGAGGCTGCCCTCGCTGATAAACTGATGATGCTCAATGAAGATGTCCATACTGGGGTCGCTTTTGGATGGGTGGGGAAGATCTTCACCTTTGTCATCGGATTAATTGGGGCCAGTCTTCCGGTTACAGGTGCTCTTTTTTGGTGGAGTACACCTAAAAATAGGCGAAAAATAAGGTTTAGAGATTTTTAAGGAGCTGGCTTGCATTTGATATGCTGGAAGAGGACAAAGTAGTCGAGATGAAACTAATGTCCAATTATTCCCAAAAGTATCACCCCCCTTTCTCTTTTGATGTAATAATTTTCCTTGTAGTGTCCCTTACTATTAAGAGCTCTATTTTTTAGGAAAGGAGAATTTTAGACAGTATCTACACAATACAAAAAAAACTAAAGCCCCTACAGAAATATGTAAGGGCTTAAGACTCAGTGTGACCTCGACAGGATTCAAACCTGTAACCTCTTGATCCGTAGTCAAGTGCTCTATTCAGTTAAGCTACGAGGCCTTA
>JAJYSO010000249.1 GCA_021793535.1 Bacteroidota bacterium
CCGATCTTTCATTGATGTCCAATGAAAAAGAAGCTTGACTTTGTAGAAATACGGCTGATCCGGCGGGGTTTACCTTTAGAGCGGATAGATCTCCTCCCAAGGCACCAAAAGCCCCTCCCATGGATATAAAGCGTGCGGTACCGTCCAAATTATCCTTCCCATACTGGATCACGTCCTCTATATCTTGTGCTTGGAGAAAAGGAACTTGGCACAGGGCAACAATTAAAAATACGATCTTTTTCATGACATATGAAGTTTAAAGCTTCTTTGAAAACTGAAGCGACAAAAATATCAAATTTATCTAAAAACAGGTATTAGTTCCGTCTACGAATGCTGGAGCTTCGCACCGCTCCGCTACTTCCACGGCTGCTACTCGAGCGCACTGCAGGAGTAGAACTTCGCGTGGGAGTACTGCTTCTTGTAGTGGGCATGCGCATTGGTGTAGATCGTCGAACAGCAGGAGTTCCTGTACTTCTAACGCCTGGTGAAGTGCTTCTACGAACGCTTGGCATTGTACTGCTTCTTCTTTGTGTCGCCGTGCCGGTTGTCGTTCGTCGACCCCCAGCATTGATGCCTTTAGGGTTGTTGATCTGGCGGCTGGTGCTAGTCGCTGATCGCCTTACGGTAGAAGTTCCGTTCGCACTGCGCCGGGTGGTAGCTGCACTGCTTCGAGTTCCTCGGGCAGTTGTCGCAGAGGTTCTTGTGGCTGCAGACCGTACATTAGCCGATCGAGCAGTACTGCTGCTTCGGTAATTGCGACTAGCGGAATATCGGCTGGGCAGAGAATAAGCATAGTAGGGGTTTGAATAATATCCTCTGTAATAAGGGGCGTAATAGCCATAACCATAATAAGGGCGGTAGAACGGGTCGTAATAGCTGCCATAGAACCCGGCATATCCAAAGCCAAACCCAATTCCGAAATGAGGGCGGTAAAATCCGTAATACGGGTAATAGGAAGTGTAAAACGGATAGAAGGAATTGTAGTAGTAGGGACGGTAAATATAAGGGTTATAGTAGGGCGAACCGTATCCGTAATAGTTGATGTTCACTGTGGTGGGATTAGTTCCCCATCCCGGGTTGTTTTCTAAATACGGTGTATTGGCGCTGGCATACTCTATATTTCGAGAAGATTGAGCAGGGGCTTCTGTATAGTAGTCTTCGGATTCATCTGAATAATATTCATCGGCATCGGTGAAGACTTCTTCTTGTGCTTGGTTCTGCCGATTCATATACTGTCTTGCTTCTGAAATTTGAGAATTCTGAGTGGCAAAATAGCTTTCATACTCCCCTTGAGGCTTTTGAGCCGATGGTTGTCGCTGTGTAGTGTTGGAAGCAGTGGCCGTTTCCTGCGCTCTGCTTTCCCCTCCTCCATATATACCGTCTGCACTGGAATAATAGGAGCCACAGGATGTCAGTAGCAAGCCGCCTATAAAAGCAGCAAGCAATTTTATTTTTATCGATATATTTTTTCCAACAATAGTCATAACTCCATTTTTATCTTGTTTGATGCTTAAAATTAAGTAATTTTGTTGACTCCATAAATTACATTAACATAATTACAATATTTGTGCCAAAGACTATGGCTAAGAAACTGACCCCCCGGAAAAAGGATTATTCGAAATGGTATAACGAGCTTGTGGTGGCGGCCGATCTGGCCGAAAACTCTCAAGTTCGAGGATGCATGACCATCAAACCGCATGGCTATGCCATTTGGGAAAAAATGCAACGTCAATTGGACGACATGTTCAAGGCCACTGGACACCGCAATGCTTACTTTCCTTTATTTGTGCCCAAAAGCATGTTTGAAACAGAAGAGAAAAACGCGGAAGGCTTTGCCAAAGAATGTGCAGTTGTCACGCATTACCGATTGAAAAAGGATCCGGAGAATGCCTCCAAGTTGATCGTGGATCCGGAAGCCAAACTAGAAGAGGAGCTGATTGTTCGCCCTACTTCAGAGGCCATTATTTGGAATACCTATAAAGGTTGGATTCAATCCTATCGGGACCTTCCCATCAAAATTAACCAGTGGGCCAACGTGGTGCGCTGGGAGATGCGTACACGATTGTTTTTAAGAACGGCGGAGTTCTTATGGCAAGAAGGGCATACAGCTCATGCCACAAGAGAAGAAGCGGTAGAGGAGGCTCAGCAGATGAATAAAATATATGCTGATTTTGCAGAGCATTTTATGGGGATTCCGGTGATCCAAGGCGTAAAGACGGAAAGTGAACGTTTTGCTGGGGCGGAAGAAACCTATTGTATTGAAGCCTTAATGCAGGACGGAAAAGCGTTGCAAGCGGGTACTTCTCATTTTTTGGGACAAAACTTTGCGAAGGCTTTTGAGGTAAAGTACACCTCTTCAGAAGGGAAGCAAGATTATGTTTGGGCAACCAGCTGGGGGGTTTCTACCCGATTAATGGGAGCCTTGATTATGACGCACAGTGACGATAATGGGCTGGTCTTGCCGCCCAATTTAGCTCCTGTGCAAGTGGTTATCGTTCCGATCTACAAAACCCAAGAGCAGCATGAGAAAGTGGCAGCGGTGGCATTGGATTTGGTCGAACAACTTCGAAAATTGAACATCAGTGTGGAGTTCGACAACCGAGACACCCAAACGCCAGGATGGAAATTTGCGCAGCACGAAATGCAAGGTGTTCCCGTGAGGATAGCTATTGGCCCTAAGGATTTAGAAAAGGGGACGGTAGAGGTTGCCCGGCGTGACACCTTGGCAAAGACCTTTATGGCCCAAGAGGAAGTGGTGGAAAAGGTTCCGATATTGATGAGTGAAATTCAAAAAAATCTTTTTGAGAGGGCGCGCCAATTTAGAGATGAGCACATCACTGAGGTGAATAGTTTTGAAGAATTTAAACAAGTCCTAAAGGAAAAAGGAGGTTTTATTTCGGCTCATTGGGACGGTACACCACAGACAGAGGAAAAAATCAAGCAACTGACCAAGGCGACCATCCGTTGCATTCCTTTGGAAGGAGAGAAAGAAGAGGGAAAATGCGTGTTTACCGGGGCGCCATCTGCCCAAAGGGTGCTTTTTGCAAAAGCCTATTAAAAAAACTTGGGAAAAATTTGTAGCAATCAAAATAAGTTATATTTTTGCATCCGCATTTATAAATAATGGTCCGTTCGTCTAGTGGTTAGGACGTCAGGTTTTCATCCTGGTAACAGGGGTTCGATTCCCCTACGGACTACAAGTAAGAAAGATTAAGAGAAAGAAGAACTATGGCAAATCTTAAGACCGCAAAAAAACGTGTAAGAAGCAGTGAAACACGTCGTCTTTTAAATCGCTACCAACATAAAACGGTAAGAACAGCGATCAAAAAATTGAGAGAAATGACTGACAAGGCGGAAGCCGAGAAGTTGTTCCCATCAGTGGTGTCGAAAATTGACAAATTGTCAAAAAAGAACATCATTCACAAAAACAAAGCTGCAAACTTGAAGTCGGAATTGTCAAAACACATCAATTCGCTATAAGCGTTTACGTTATAAAAAAGCTTAAAGCCTTATTGTAATTCACAATAGGGCTTTTTTTATGGCCTGTATTAAAAAATTATCTTACTATATTTGTCTGCACAAGGTGAATAAATTATGAGAAAGCTAATCCCGGTTGTTTTATGGATGCTCTGTGTGGCTTCTTGTCGCCAAAACAAAGAAACTCCTTCGAATTTTTTATACCTCGTGCCTCAAAATGCGGCAGCCATTGTCAAAGCGGATCAGCTTTCAGCTTGGACGGCTACCTTGTCGGAGAACGATTTTGTGGACAATAATGAAAACCTTCCCCTCATTCAGTTTTTCAAGGATGCATACGGCCCCTTGAATCAACTGCACATTTCTAAAAACAGCCTTTTATTTTTTTCGCGCATTGGCCGGGATGAAGTGGCGACGAGTTTGATTACGCTGTTAAGGACAG
>JAJYSO010000250.1 GCA_021793535.1 Bacteroidota bacterium
TCCGATCTAGGCTCTGGGATTGATCAATATATTTTTGACGTATAGAGGCCTGTTGGATAATCTCCAACTGGCTGATTTCTTTAAAAGTTTTAAATACCATTTTCTCTTCATCTGTGAGCTCCATCAAATGCTGTACGCTACCTTGATTTAGCATGATGCTTCGCCAAGTTTCCTCATTGTCAATACCTTTATCAGCTAATAATTCCTTTAGGAATTTGTTTTTTCGAACGAAGTTTCCTTTGGATAATCCAGCTTTGTAATAATTACTGCTATACGGTTCGATTCCGGGGGAAGTCTGTCCGAGGATAGCGGAAGATGAAGTTGTAGGAGCGATGGAGAGCAAAGTGGTGTTTCTGCGCCCGTACTCTTTAAGAACTTCTGGCTCGCCATAAATATTGGCTAGTTCTTTGGAGGCTTCATCTGCTTCTGCACGAATGTGTTTGAAAATAGTGTTGGTCAATTGCTTGGCCTGCAATCCTTCAAAGGGGATCATATTCTTTTGGAGATACGAATGCCAACCCATAGCGCCTAACCCTATGGCACGATGTCTTTTAGCAAAGTTATTTGCCGATTTTAAGTAATAGTTATCTTCTGTTTTTGCAATGAATTCTTGCAATACTGCATCTAAGAAAAAGACGGCCAATTGTACGGCATTTGTATCCTTCCATTCATCATACAGCTCTATGTTCATAGATGATAAACAGCAGATAAAAGATTCGTCGAAATTGGAAGGCAACATGATTTCTGAGCATAAATTGCTGGAATTGATGATCATGTTTTTGTCTTTATAGACTTGCGGTTTGTTACTGTTGATGTTGTCGGTGAAGAAGATATAAGGAAGTCCTTTTTGTTGACGTGATTCGAGGACTTTAGCCCAGAGCTTACGTTTTTCAAGATCGCCCTCGATCATTTCATGCATCCAATAATCCGGGACACATACACCAAAAAACAGGTTTTGCAGCGGGCTGCCGATATCTTTTATTTGTATGAATTCTTCGATATCCGGATGGTCGATATCCAGATAAGCGGCAAAAGCGCCTCTTCGTACTCCTCCCTGGGAAATGGTATCCATGGCGGTATCAAAGAGCTTCATAAAGGAGACTGCACCGCTACTTTGTCCATTATCGGTTACTGCGCTGCCTCTCCCTCGAAGTGCGCCGAAGTACCCTGAAGTTCCCCCACCGATTTTGGTTTGCATGATGACCTCTCCTAACTTATGGGTGATGCCTTCAATATTGTCTGGCACGTGAACGTTGAAACAAGAGATGGGCAAACCACGTTCGGTACCCATATTTGCCCATATTGGAGAACTCAGACTCATCCATCCATTTTCGATCAGCGCAATAAAATCTTCCTTTAGTTCGGGTTTAAAAAGACGTTTACTCGCTGCATTGGCAATGCGTTCAATCGCTCCTTTCACTGTCTCTCCTTTTAACAAATATCCCCGATTGAGGATCTGCTCACTTTCTTCATTGAGCCACCATAGATTTTCCATCGTTCTTGAATTTTTTAGTTAGTTATTAGCTTTTGATTGGGTAGGAGAGGTTCTCCTGTATTGTTATCCCATACGGGAAGGTCTTTTATTCCCAAAAAAGGGATTAGAATAAGTCTGCCGCACTTATGCTTTTGTCGTGTTTTGTATAGGCAGTTGGACGTTTAGCAAAGAAATCGTCAAGTTCATTGGCAAAGACATCTTCTTCAAACCATTGCATAGGTCTGAATTGATCGTCTGTGACGTGAAACAACTTTTGAAGTCCAATTTTGTGTAGAGAATCGTCTACACGTCTTTTCATAAAGTTAAGCATGTCTTCTTTTGAGAAGAAATCAAGCTCTCCTTTTTCATAAATCCAGTCTAGAAGTTCAGATTCGTAAGCAATATAATTTTTGACATCATGTGCCATTTTTTCTTTCATTTCAGGACTGACAAAGCCTTCTTCTTCCAATTTGTTCAACAAATAAACACCGGCGTTAGCGTGTGTTTGCTCGTCAATGGAGGTCCATGCAATAATGTTAGAGGTATTTTTGAGATAGCCTTTAAAACGCGTAAAAGACAAAATATTGGCAAATTGAGAAAACAGAGAAGCATTCTCGATCACGATCGTAAAAAACAACAGTTTGGAAACGACGTCTTTATTCGCATAAAGGCTGCTTTCAATGAGTGAGAGCTTCTTTTGGAAGATCGGGATTTCCAGTAACTTTTCAAATTCTCTATTGTACCCCAAAACTTCAAGAAGCCTCGAATAGGCCTCGCTGTGCCGGAACTCGCACTCGGCAAAAGTAGATCCCAAGCCATTGAGCTCCGGTTTGGGAAAATACTTGTATAAATCTCCCCAAAACTGTTTTACACCCACTTCTACTTGAGCAATACTCAATAAACTTCTTTTCACTACTTCTTTTTCCACCGGGCTCAGGTTGGATTTGAAATCCTGAATGTCTGCTGTGAAATCAATTTCAGAATGTACCCAAAACGAACTGTTCATCGCGTTAATAAAAGTCATCACTTCCGGGTACTCGAAAGGTTTGTAATTGACGCGTTTATCAAATATGCTCATAGTAAATGAATAAGATTAAAAATAAAATACCAGCATAAAAACAAGCGGTGAGATCAAGCTCCGTTTTTACGTATCTTGCTCGAACTTTGTTTTTGATGCGAAAACAAAATTCAATCTAATGAGAAAGGCGATCTGGCTTAAGAATCAATCTATTTACAGTTGCGCAACAGCTTACGACTTTCACGTAATTTCCCCGTTTACAGTATCTTAGTTTATACCGTCCTCATTAATTCGAATAAATCAAATATAAGCAGGATTTAAGTCGGCTTTTGTAATTACAAGAAAGAGTTATACACAACAAAAAACACAATACTGTTGATAAGTCCTTTTAGCGTAACAATAGAGAGTAATTCCATGGCTATTCAATTTTAAAAATTAATTTTGCTGTGAATAACGCCAGGACCATATATTGGTATTGAGTATTTTTTGAGTATTATATGCAGCTGTTTTTCTCGTTTATCGTTCCGGTGTACAACCGCCCTGTGGAGGTTCAAGAACTACTAGGGAGCTTTACTCGGATGGAAGCGCAGGGGATCGACTATGAGATCATTATTGTAGAGGATGGCTCTACAGAAACAAGTGAGCATATCGTACAGAAATTTCAGGGTAAATTGCCCCTATCATACTATTATAAGGACAACACGGGCCCAGGACTTTCGCGGAATTATGGAATGGAAAGAGCTATAGGAAACTATTTCATTATCTTGGACAGCGATGTTTTGTTGCCCTCTGCTTATTTGCGAAGTGTGAAACAGGAATTGGAAAAGCACCCAATAGATTGTTTTGGGGGAGCAGATAGGGCGCACCAAGATTTTTCCCCTATTCAAAAGGCGATTAACTTCTCGATGACTTCTTTTTTGACTACGGGAGGTATCCGGGGAAAGAAGAGTACAGTGGAAAAGTTCAAACCTCGAAGTTTTAATATGGGATTCTCCAGGGAGGTCTTTATAAAAACGGGTGGATATGCGGGGATGGCTGTTGGCGAGGATTTGGATTTATCGCTGCGCATTGCCCAGCAAGGTTTTAAGACCGCCTTTATTCAAAGAGCTTATGTTTTCCACAAGCGTCGAATACGGTGGACGGCCTTTTGTAAGCAGGTTTATAAATTCGGAATGGGGCGTCCAATTTTGGATAAACGCTACGGGCGTTTTAGTTTGTTTACCCTATTCCCGAGTTGTTACCTCTTAGGGCTGATATTGGCTTTAATTCTAGTGATTTTAGGAAAGCCCTTCTTTATGGGGGTATATATCATTTATTTTCTTCTTATTTTTGTAAACAGCAGCATACACTATCGGAACCTTCAAATAGGCTTGTATAGTGTGTGGGCAAGTATATTGCAGTTCATATGTTATGGCAGTG
>JAJYSO010000251.1 GCA_021793535.1 Bacteroidota bacterium
AAACGATTTTTTTAAAGTCGAGACCACCAAAGGGAAGTATTCCGCCAAAAATGTGGTAGTGGCTACGGGGTTTTACGGGATTCCTCGAATGTTGGATGTGCCGGGAGAAAGCTTACCCAAAGTTTCTCATTATTACGACGATCCCCATTATTATTACGATCAAGATGTCATTGTTGTGGGAGCCAGTAATTCGGCTTGTGATGCCGCTTTGGAAATATTCAGGCGCGGGGGAAGGGTTACGATGATTGTTCGAGGGGAGAGCCTTGGGAAAAGGGTGAAATACTGGGTGAGGCCAGATATAGAAAACCGGATTAAGGAGGGGAATATAAAGGCATACTTTAATGCTAGTGTAACTAAAATTGAGCAAGACCATGTGGAAGTCCGATTGGGTTCGGGAGCAATAGAGTCTCTCAAAAACGATTATGTTTTGGCACTTATCGGATATCGTCCGCATTATGAATTCCTAAAGGAATTGGGTGTGGAGATATCTGAAGATCAGCGCTTGCTACCGCGATTTGATTCACAGACCATGCAGACAAACCAAAAGGGAATATATTTGGCAGGTGTACTTTGTGCTGGTGCTGAAACCCACAAATTACTCATTGAAAATTCCCTGATTCATTCCAAGCGGATTATTAAACATATTGTGGCTACAAAACAAACCAAGGAATTGAATGGATGTTAAAAAGGAAATAGAGAAGTTACGAAAGGAATTACAAGATCATAATTACCGATATTATGTACTGGATGATCCCCTGATTTCAGATTATGATTTTGACATGAAGTTGAGGCGACTTCAAGAATTGGAAGGGGCACATCCGGAGTATTATGATCCCAATTCGCCCACCCAACGTGTAGGCGGTGAGGTCTCCAAAAATTTTCCTACTGTTGTTCATGAATACCCCATGTACTCTTTAGCCAATTCATATTCGAAAGAAGAATTACAGGAATGGGAAAAAAGATTGCACAAATTGGTAGACGGACCCATTGAGTATACTTGCGAGTTAAAATACGATGGAGTTTCGATCAGCTTGTTATATGAAGATGGTCAACTAATTGAAGCTGTAACTCGTGGAGATGGGACACAAGGAGATGAGGTCACCCACAACGTACGTACGATTCGCTCTGTTCCCCTTAAGTTAAAAGGAGACTATCCCGATAGGTTTTATATACGTGGAGAGATTGTGCTTCCTTTTGAAGGATTTTCAATGTTGAACGCTGAGCGGGTTGAAAGGGGAGAGGAGCCTTATGCTAATCCTCGAAATACGGCATCTGGAAGTTTGAAATTGCAAAACAGTGCAGAAACAGCCCGAAGACCATTGGATTGTTTGCTTTATTTTGTCGTAGGAAAAAGCCTACCCATTTCTACGCAGTATGAATCTTTACGAAGGGCTAGGGAGTGGGGATTTAAAGTTCCTAAGGAATCTAAACTGGTAAAAGGAATTGACGGGATTATGGATTACCTTAGTTACTGGGATGAACGTCGACATGACTTGCCTTTTGAGACGGATGGGGTAGTGGTGAAAGTGAATAGTCTGGCGCAACAAGAAGCATTAGGCTTTACGGCTAAGGCACCACGATGGGCCATGGCGTATAAATTTAAGGCCGAGCAGGCAGAAACAGTTTTAAGAAAAATAACATATCAAGTGGGACGCACAGGAGCTATAACCCCGGTGGCTAATTTACAGCCTGTGTTGTTGGCAGGAACTACTGTCAAACGAGCTTCTTTGCACAATGCGGATCAAATTGAAAAATTAGATGTTCGAGAAGGGGATTCGGTTTATGTGGAGAAGGGAGGAGAGATTATCCCTAAAATTGTAGGGGTTGACTTTAAAAACAGGAATCCAGAGTCTCATCCTACGGTGTACCTCAAAAATTGTCCGGAATGTGGTACTGAATTGGTTCGAGCAGAGGGTGAGGCCTTACATTACTGTCCTAACTCTGCTGCATGCCCTCCTCAGGTTAGTGGACGCATAGAGCACTTTATATCTCGAAAGGCGATGGATATTGAGGGGTTAGGTGCAGAGACGGTGAACCTTTTGGTCCGATCGGGCTTGATTCACAATTATGCCGATCTCTATGAATTAAAAAAAGAGCAAATTCTTCCATTGGAACGAATGGCGGACAAATCGGCGGAGAATTTAATCAATGGAATTGCGGCTTCAAAAATGATCCCTTTTGAGCGGGTCTTATTTGCCCTTGGGATTCGTTTTGTGGGGGAAACAGTAGCCAAGAAATTGGCCAGACATTATAAGAATTTGGAGGCTTTGATTGCGGCTTCTGAGGAAGATTTGAAAGAAATAGATGATATTGGTGATCGGATTGCCCAAAGTGTAGTTGCATTTTTTGAGGCGGAGGCAAATCAAGTGATCCTCCAGCGGTTAAAGACATACGGTCTTCAAATGGAAGTAAAAGAAAAAGATGAACTTGGGCAAACGGATAAACTCAAAGGAAAGTCCATTGTAATTTCAGGAGTTTTTTCACGTTCCAGAAAAGAGATGAAAGAACTTATAGAGCTCAACGGTGGAAAGAACACCAGCTCTTTATCCGGTAACACGAGCTATCTTTTAGCTGGAGAGAATATGGGGCCCAGTAAACGAAAAAAAGCAGAAGAGTTGGGGATTCCGATCATCAGTGAAGAGGACTTTATGCAGCTCATTGCTTAAGTATACAAAACAGTTCACTTATGGGCTTACTCGCAGAGCAGGAAAAGAAGGGAGTTTTGTTCGGACAACTTTGGAAGTAGAGAGGAGAAATATCGGTTTTGCATAAAGCCAGATGTGTCTTGTTTATAAAATGATTTTCTCTTCTTTTTCAGGGAATAGTTTTTAATTGTAACTTTACTTAATTACGCTTTGATTATGGATTTAAACTTCAACAAAAACGAAGACAAGAATAAATTAAAAGTTACGGAGCTTAGAGATAAGCTCGCTAAAGTACACAAGGGAGGAGGTTCTTCTCGTATTGAGAAGCATCATAAGAAAGGAAAGTTGACGGCTCGTGAGCGCATTGATTTTTTACTGGATGATGAACACGATGCGTTAGAGATTGGTGCATTTGCTGCGGATAATATGTATCAAGAGGTTGGTGGATGTCCTAGCGCAGGTGTAATTGTTAAAATTGGGAAGGTGGCCGGACATCAATGTATTATTGTGGCGAATGATGCAACGGTAAAGGCAGGAGCTTGGTTTCCGATGACCGCAAAGAAGAACCTGAGAGCTCAAGAGATCGCCATGGAAAATAGACTTCCAATTATTTATTTGGTGGATAGTGCAGGTGTATTTCTTCCCATGCAAGATGAAGTTTTTCCTGATAAGGAGCACTTCGGAAGGATTTTTAGGAATAATGCCATTATCAGCAGTATGGGTATTCCGCAAATTGCAGCAGTAATGGGAAGCTGTGTGGCTGGAGGAGCTTATTTGCCCATTATGAGCGATGAAGCGCTCATCGTGGATAAAACTGGAAGTATATTTTTAGCGGGGAGCTATCTGGTGAAGGCCGCAATAGGTGAACATATAGATAACGAGACGCTTGGTGGAGCAACTACCCATTGTGAAATTAGCGGAGTAACGGATTACAAAGCGAAGGATGATAAAGATTGCTTGAATCGAATTCGGACCATCCTGGATAAAATGGGAAGTGTCGAAAAGGCAGGTTTCAGCTTAAAAAAGGCAAGACCTCCCCAATTGGATGAAAAAGAAATCTATGGAATTCTTCCGGACAACCGTAGTGACCCTTATGATATGCGAGAGATTGTCAAGCGATTAGTGGACGACTCCGAATTTGAGGAGTATAAAGAGGGCTATGGACAAACCATTTTAACAGGTTATGCACGAATAGAAGGATGGGCCGTTGGAATTGTCGCTAACCAACGTAAAATTGAGATCG
>JAJYSO010000252.1 GCA_021793535.1 Bacteroidota bacterium
CGATCTCAGTAATTACCTATATGAATATCACATCGAATCAAAAACATTGAACCGACACCTTTTGCTAGATATGGACGGACAGAATGAACAAGTAAAGAAGGAACAAAAACTAGATATTGAAGCCATTGCGCAACGCAGGGGTGTTTATTACCTGTTTCCTTCTGGTTCGGGGCCTAATCGTATTGTGCAGTTTGCTATTGATCCAAACGACTTCTCTTCTATAGTTCAGCATGACGTCAGCAATTTATATACAAGCATCCGTGAGACTTTCCATATTTCTGAAGAAGATTTCAATATTGAAGGGGCCATCTTTCATCAGGACAACCTGTTTCTTTTCAACCGTGGAAATGGTCCCAATAAAATGAACGGTATTATTAAAGTGATCGAAAAAGAGGGCAGCCCATCGCTAACCTTCACTCCTATTACGCTTCCCCGTATCAATGGACAGATTGCTGGCTTTACAGATGCTACCTTAGTAGATGGAAAAATCTTTTATTTAGCGGCAGCTGAAGCAGGAGATTCTAACTATTACGACGGTGAAGTTAGTGGTTCGCAGGTGGGTGTCATTGACCCGATCAGCCTCCTCCCTGAAAAAGCTGAAACCCTCTCCTTAGACTATAAATTTGAAGGAATAACGCTATATCAGGACCGTCCTTCTGAATATGTTTTTTTACTCTGTGACGATCCCGATAATAATGAAAATAAGAGTACAATTCACCAATTAAGGATAGCGAAATAAGGACTTAATAGATCGGTCTCTTCCCGTCTGCGCAAGTTTGTAGTCTGGTTTTTTTTTGTATAAAAGCAAAGGGAAAGGGCTCCTCTAGGGCTCTATATTTTTTGTGATTGAATTTTTTAAACCTTTACATTATTTCCCATACCCTGTCCGCTTGGATTAAGGTTTTTTAAGCTTTTTGTATGGACTTGTACATGAAGAACTAGTGGATTTTTCTCTTTGTTTGGTAAGCGTTTATTCCCCCGAGTTCTCCCAGATGAGTGAACTTAAATCCTTTATCAAATTTAAGTCCATACCTGAATATGCGATCCAAGGAGGAATGAGGCAATAGAATAATCCCGATCAGTTCGAGGATATTGTGGTTAAAAATACCATCCACAAAAGAATAATAAAAGGGCCAATTCTTCCAGTTTGATTGTTTTCGTTATCATAGGCCGTAAATTTCTGTTAAGGCTTCTTTAAGCGTTGCCGGTTTTCTTCCCAACAGATTTTCCAAATCATCGCTTACAATCTCGTATTGCTGGTTTTTAATGTCCGTGTTAAACCCTGAAACAATGGAAATCATCATATCAGAGACTTTGGCTTGTTTTAATTGTTCTTCAAAAGTGGTCCTCTTGGCCTCAACATAGCGCACGGTTTTACCGGATATTTCTGTAAGGACTTTGGCAACATCCCTATACGAATACAATTTGCCACCGGTAAGGTGGTAGATTTTGTTCTCGCTCCCGTCTTGCAATAAAGCATTAGCCGTAGCTTCACCCATTTCACGGCGAAGTGCAAAAGGGACTTTTCCATTTCCCGCCGGCAGATAGATTCCTGTTTCAAAAACCTTGTCGCCAATGTACATGGGTATTACTTCGGCATACAAAGTATTGCCAAAAATGGTGTAAGAAAGCCCACTTTCTTTAATATAATCTTCAGTTTGGAAATGGCTTTTCAGGTGGTTTTTAAGGGGAGACGCATGCACATCTTTTAAGACGCCGCTTGTGTAAGCAATACGCCTTACTCCCGCTTTTTTCGCTGCATCCACCACGTTTTTGTGTTGTTGGTATCGGTGGATGTCAACAGTGGAAATAAGCAGCACTTTGTCAATCCCTTGTACTGCTTTTTCAAGGGAATCGGGGTCATCAAAGTTTCCATAACGAACCTCAACGCCTTTTGCAATCAAGTCTTTGGCTTTGTGTTCATCTCTTGCAAAAGCAACTATTTTGTCGGCTGATGTTTTTTGCAACAGCTGTCTTATGGTGGCCGTTCCCAAGTGCCCTGTGGCACCTGTAATTAGTAATTTGCTCATCTTTTTTGTTTTTTGATTAAATAATTACGGCCAGCTTACGCTTCTTGTGGCTGTTTCACCAGCTGAATATCCCCGTGAACGGTGACTTTGTCTCCTAATATAAATCCACCGGTTTCCAAGGCGGCATTGTAATCTAAGCCCCAGTTTTTTCGATTAATTTCCCCGTCAACAGTAAAAGCCACTCTTTCGTTTCCCCAGGGATCTTTGATGATTTCACTTTGTTTCATTAGGAGTTTGACCTTATTGGAAAGGCCTTTCATCTTTAAGGTACCGTACAATACAAAGGAATGCTTTCCTTTTTTTTCCAATTGTGAAGACTGAAATTCCAAAGTAGAAAATTGTGTGGCATCAAAAAAATCAGAACCCAATAAATGTTGATCCCGTTTTTTATTATCTGTAGAGATAGAGGCCACTTGTGCCGTGAGATTGATTTGAGAATCTTTAAAATCAATCTCCGGCGTTTCCGTTCTCACTTCAAACTGATTGAATTTTCCGGTTACACTACTGATCATTAAGTGCTTTATTTTAAAGCTCAATTCGCTGTGTTCGGGGTCTGAGACCCATTTTGTGTTTGTTTGCATAACAAAATATAGTTTTGGTTTACAATACAAACTTATGTATATTTACTTGTAAAATAACAGTACTTAACCAGAGGTAAGTAGTTACTTTTTGGTTAGTAATTTGAAAAACAGAAAGTTATGTATAATAAAAAGGAGTACCTATCAACGCCTCGTTGTGAAAAAATGCTGAATGGGATAGAAGATGCCTTGTATGTATTAGGTGGAAAATGGAAGCTGCGTATTATTGTGGGCTTATTAGACGGTGATAAACGGTTTAATGAATTGCAACGCACCGTCAACGGCATTTCTGCAAAGGTTTTGTCCGATGAGTTGAAGAAATTGGAGTTAAATGGCTTTATCCGGCGACAGGTATATGCAGATACGCGTCCAGTCGTTGTAGAATACGGCCTGACAGATTATGCCTTAACACTGAAGGAGCTGCTGCAATTGCTCAGCGAGTGGGGAGAAATGCATAAAGAAAGAATCAAAGAGCAGATGCGGAATTCTTATTAAGGATTGCATCATGGTGTAATCAAATTTTCAAGGGTTACCCTCCGATTTGGAATTTGAGAAAAAAAAAGACCTTTTGATCTCTACCGGATTATAAGTATAGTTTAGCTATTGTAAAGCCTGACCACATCATTGAAACGTTCAGGTTTTTTTGTTTTCCTCTTCCTCCCTTTAAAAATAATTTTACGGTCTTCCCATTTTTTCCCTGAATTGAACGCGTAGCGATTTCTATCAAAATTTTTCCCAGCTCGGCTTCCAGGTTGGCGATGCTTTTGAAAGTGAGGTTAACCTTCCTATTTAACCACCGGCTAATAGCAGAAGATTTCTGATCCATTTTTCTGCCAATTCCTTTTGCGATCAGCCTTTTTGCTTCCCTATGCCCTTTATACACGCTATGCTTAAATCATAAAATTATTCCTGAAATACCTTCTGATTCGTAATAATATATACAAACTAACGATAATTGATTTTTGATTCTCATCGCGTTTTAAAATACAATCTCCTCATGCCTCTAAAATACGGTTAGCAAATTCATTTGTTTGGTAGCATGGGATGCTCCTTTTCCCCTCTTGGCTGGTTTGACTTGTTTTTTCTGATCGTTAAATAAAATTACGCGGTGGTGTTATTTCTCTTAGACCGGGTTTTAGAAGGTAGGGATCGGGCTTTTCTTTCCGATCTAAAATATTACTTTTATAGAATTATTATATTTGACAAAACAAATCTTAAAGTATATTATGAAAAGCCTCTTTC
>JAJYSO010000253.1 GCA_021793535.1 Bacteroidota bacterium
GATCTTTTATGGATGCCTTGATGCCGCTGGCCAGCTTGCCGGTTGAAATTGCTGGAAGGAACTGGATCCAAAGAAAAATGGCGATGGAGTTGATTCAAATGGATCCGGCCTGGAAAAACGGAGAATACCAAAAGCAACCTAAGGTCGGATTGACCGGAGCAGTACTCTCGTTGATGTTCATGACCAGCAGCCCTTTGCAATGGCAACTGAATGCTCCTACCCGAGTAGCGGCAGAAGAAATGATGGCCACCGTGCGCGATCGTTATTTAGCCAATCTGGATGCGAACGACTTTATCTATGCCTTTAACTCCTCTAGACATTATAACCCAGCTCCCCATCTGTCCAAAATAAAGGCTCCTCTTTTTGCGGTAAACAGTGCAGACGATCAGGTAAACCCTCCTGAACTCAAAATTTTAGAGCAGAAGATAAAAGAAGTCAAATCGGGTCGGGCCATTGTCTTGCCTATCACCAAGCAAACCAGTGGGCACGGAACGCATTCCAACCCCACGATATGGGGGAAGTACCTAAAAGAATTATTGGACCGCTCACAAACCAAGCCTTGATCTCCTTTTTAAATGAATGATGTGATGTCAAAATTTCTTTTTGTTTTCCTTTTTCTTTTTCTAGGGGGAACGCTTTTTTCGCAAAACCCTTCGTTGGATGTTGAGCATTATCGCTTTATGCTTTCGTTAAGCGACAGCACGGATCAGATCCAAGGGGAAGCCCAGATCACCTTTACCTCAAAAGTAAAGACGGATCAAGTCTACTTTGATTTAGTATCCCCTAAAGAAAAGGAGACCAAAGGAATGATGGTCCTTTCGGTTACCCAGAAGGGGAAAAACCTTTCTTTTACCCAAAAGTCCGATCGGGTTTATCTTTATTTTCAAAAGGAGCTGCCCGCTGATCAAAAGGAAACAGTAGTGATCAAATATCAGGGGATACCGGCCGATGGTTTGATCATCGATCAGAACAAGTTTGGCAAACGTACCTTTTTTACCGACAACTGGCCCGAGCGGGCCCGACATTGGCTGCCAACCAATGACCACCCCAGCGATAAGGCTTCGGTTGAATTTATTGTAGAGGCTCCTGCGCATTACCAAGTGGTGGGGAATGGGCTCCGCCAATCAGAAATCAGTCTGCCCGAGGGAAGACGGCAGACCCATTGGAGTATGCAGCAAAAGATCCCTACCAAAGTGATGGCCATCGGGGTGGCTGATTTTGCGGTGAAACGCGATACTCTTATCGAGCAGATTCCTATAGAGACATGGGTCTTTACCGATAACCAAACACAAGGATTTGCGCAATATGCCATCGGCAGGCCCATCCTTCCCTTTTTGACCCGTTATATCGCAGCTTTTCCTTTTCGAAAACTGGCCAATGTCCAATCCAAGACCAGATTTGGAGGGATGGAAAATGCTTCCAATATTTTTTATTTTGAAAACTCGGTCAAGGTAGACCCACCGGTGTCGACTTCGGAGCGTATCAAGTTAGAAGCTTTGATGGCCCATGAAATGGCGCACCAATGGTTTGGGAATATGGTCTCGGAAAGCGATTGGGAGCACCTGTGGTTGAGTGAAGGGTTTGCCACCTATATGACCGATTTGTATTTGGAGCATAGCCACGGTACTGATTTTATAAAAGAGCGACTGCAGACGGAGCGGAAACAGGCCTTGGACTTTAGTCGAGACGTGCAACACCCGGTGGTGGATACATTGGGAAAGGAGAACCTGATGGGCCTTTTAAATCCCAATTCCTATCAAAAGGGCGCCTGGGTATTGCACATGCTCAGGCAACGATTGGGTGATGCTGTTTTTAAGCAATGTATTCAAGCGTTTTATCAGCGATACAAAGGTGAAAATGCGACCACTGCGGACTTTGAGCAGTTGTGTCAAGAGGTGAGTGGAGCAGATCTGCGTACGTTTTTTAGACAGTGGTTGCACCTCGCGCAGCATCCTGTGCTCGCGGTTTCTTGGCACTATGACCCTACCCGTAAACAGGTGGAGCTGCAGATCGAACAAAAACAACAAGAGGCCTTTGAATTTCCACTTGAAATAGCCTTCTCTGACGGTCAGATGAACACGACCAAGCAGTTGGAGATCCGGGAACAACAAGAAGGCTTTACGATTCCTTTACCCTATAGACCGCAAAGTGTACAATTGGATCCGCAGGTGAAAGTCTTCTTTGAGGTTTCGGCTCTTCAAGAGAAGTGACACGGATGGAATGTTTTTGAAGACAACGTTAATTTTAAACGGCAAATTAACATTGTTGTCTAGTGAAGCTAAAGTTAAACCACATACTGTTTAGCTATTTCATCGCTGAATATAAGTCTGGAATTAATTGTAATGTGATGAAAACAATACCTTCGCAAGGGGACACCCCACTCTTAATTTTGTCGTCAGAAAACGTAAATGACTTAATCGGTTAATTGAAATTTTCCTTGTTTTTGTTACAGGATCTAGGTTAAGCGAGCCAGAAGAGGGGTGAGATTCAACCCGGATACCTAATGGAGCCTGCCTATGGCATCGGCCTATTTTAAGAAGAAGAAAACTCCTTTATTACATTGAAAGAAGAAGTGGAATTTGTTTGCCTTCTTTTCCTGCACTTATCGGACCGGAGCCTATAAATGTTTACTATAGCGTATGAAAAACATATATTTGTATATTATAATGAACATTGTGAAAAAGGAATGCCAACGATATTGCCTAAATACCAATGTTTTCTGGAACGAACAGGGGAGCGGCTCGGATCAGCCAGAGTTTTACATCACAAGAGAGAAAAGCCTGTAAACACTGCGCTTATGGATTTTAAGGTTGAAGTCCCGCTGATTACATTTTAAGATTTTACCATTGGTTTACAAGGTTTCTGATGTGGGTTAGCCGCGTTAACAATCCTTCTAGGTGTTTTAAATCCAACATATTGGCTCCGTCACTTTTTGCGCTGCTTGGGTCGAAGTGTGTCTCTAAAAAGATTCCATCCACATTGTTGACTATGCCGGCTCTGGCGATGGTCTCGATTAATTCCGGACGCCCGCCTGTTACACCACTGGCTTGATTGGGCTGCTGTAAGGAATGTGTGATATCTAATACAGTGGGAGCAAATTGACGCATAACCGGAATTCCCGTGTAATCTACAATGAGGTTTTGATAGCCAAACATCGTTCCTCGCTCGGTAAGCATGACTTGTGTATTTCCGGATTCTGTTACTTTATTCACCGCAAATTTCATGCTATCCGGGCTCATGAATTGCCCCTTTTTTAAGTTGACCACTTTGCCGGTCTTTGCTGCTGCAACGACTAAATCAGTCTGACGCACCAAAAAAGCAGGGATTTGTAAGACATCCACGTAGGCTGCCGCTTTTTGAGCATCTTGTGGAACATGAATATCCGTAACGGTAGGAATGTCGAATGTTTCGGAGACTTTTTGCAAAATTTTCAAGGCTTTTTCATCTCCAATTCCCGTGAAGCTATCCAGCCTGCTCCGGTTGGCTTTTTTAAAACTTCCTTTGAAAATATAGGGGATTTTCAAGTCATCTGTGATCCGGACCGCTTTTTCTGCGATTTTTAACGCCATTTCCTCACCTTCAATGGCACAAGGCCCCGCTAAAAGAAAGAAATTGTGGGAGGAAAGGTGTTTGATTTTGGGAATTCGATTCAGTTCCATAATTTGTACAAGGTTGAAGTTACAAATATAGTTTTTTTTACAGGGAACAGAATTTCCCTTTAAATGGTTTTAACAAGGAAGCCGTGGAAAGGATGGCCGATATAGAAGTTGTATTTAAATTTTTATAAAATGACTGTTTTTTAATGCAATAACCGTAAGTTTGCACCCGCTAAAATGAACCGTA
>JAJYSO010000254.1 GCA_021793535.1 Bacteroidota bacterium
CGCCACAATACCCCATTCCAGCTCGCAACCCTCCAATAAACTGATGCATGCTCTCGACCAATTCTCCTTTATAGGGTTTACGACCAACGATCCCTTCGGGAACCAATTTTTTAATCTCATCCTCCATGTCCTGAAAGTATCGGTCTTTAGACCCTTGTTGCATTGCTTCCACAGACCCCATCCCTCTATAGGTTTTATATTTACGGCCTTCATAAATAATGGTTTCTCCGGGAGATTCTTTCGTACCGGCTAACAAAGAACCCAACAT
This sequence comes from Bacteroidota bacterium, assembly GCA_021793535.1. Lineage (GTDB taxonomy): Bacteria > Bacteroidota > Bacteroidia > Flavobacteriales > Flavobacteriaceae > JAJYSO01. The sequence continues at coordinate 269 of JAJYSO010000254.1, forward strand.
CACCGTATCTGCTCCTGCAGCCAATGCCTTAGGAATATCTCCAGTATATCGTATCCCCCCATCCGCGATAACCGGTACTCCTGTATTTTTCAACTCTTCAGCAACTTCCAAGACTGCCGAAAACTGAGGAAAGCCCACTCCTGCCACCACTCGTGTGGTACAGATTGATCCGGGGCCAATCCCTACCTTAATGGCATCCGCTCCAGCTTCCACCAAATATCGCGCAGCCTCTGCAGTAGCCACATTCCCCACAATGACATCTGTTTTTGGAAAAGCAGCTTTAACCTTTTTAAGCACTTCCACCACTCCTTTAGTATGTCCATGAGCGGTATCAATAACCAAAGCATCCACATGCGCCTTGATCAATGCCTCTGCCCGGTCTAGGACATCGTTAGTTACCCCTACAGCAGCGGCAACGCGTAGCCGACCATAGCGATCTTTGTTCGCCATGGGTTTCTGTGTCAATTTTGTAATGTCTCGAAAGGTGATCAATCCGCACAATTTATTGTGTTTATCCACCACGGGTAATTTCTCGATTCTATGTTTTTGTAAAATAATTTCGGCTTCCTTGAGTGACGTACCTTCTTGAGTAGTCACTAGATTCTCTGCCGTCATCACTTCAGAAATAGGCCGGTGATTGTCCTTTTCGAATCGCAGATCACGATTGGTTACGATTCCCAATAAATTTCGGTTCTGATCGATGACCGGAATCCCACCAATATGGTTTTCTCTCATGGAGTCCTTAGCGTCCTGTATCGTCGCATTTATAGGAAGGGTAATCGGATCAATGATCATTCCACTCTCCGAGCGTTTGACCTTCCGCACTTCAAGTGCCTGTTGTTCGATTCCCATATTTTTATGCAGTACACCTATCCCTCCTTCTCTAGCCATGGCAATGGCCATTCCGGATTCGGTCACCGTATCCATAGCTGCCGAGACAATGGGGACATTAATCTCAATATTCCGGGTTAGTTTTGATTTTAAGTTGACCTCTCTAGGCAATACCTCTGAATAGGCGGGAATCAGCAATACATCATCATAGGTTAATCCCTCTCCAACAATTTTGGCACTCTTTAAACTCATGGCAATTTTTTTAATTGCATGCAAATTTAAGGCTTATAAAATTAAAATGGCAGAAATCTCATGATATATTCTTCTTTACATTCTATCTTTTAGCCAAGAGAGATCCCCCTTAGACAGGCAAACACTTTAAACACCGCCGAGCCTCCCTATCCTTTTCTGAAGGCTCCTGCCGGGCTTTTCTTCACCCAAGGATTAGGAGCGGCGGTAATAATGCCTTCCTCCCCTTCCTCCTCCTTGGAAGCCTGAGGACTTCTTTCCTCCGAACTTACTGACTTTATAAGTAAAGCTCAACATAAAATAGCGCTTCAGCACCAGATCCTGTGTATCTTGAACATAGTCTTCACCTGTTCTTCGAGCCGTAGCGTTATTTTGGTTTAAAAGATCATATACCGTCAGTTTCAAAACTCCGTCATCCCCCATTAATTTATAGCCCAGGCTCATGTTCCAAAGCACAAAATCTTTATCAAAACCCGGAGCCGTCTCCCCCAATCGAGAGTAGGACACTGTACTTCCAAACACGACATCTTCCGGCCAATAAGTGGTCATATCAAGCTGCACAGTGTGATCGGTATACTTTTGATTATCTCGGTTTCCCAGCCCATATTTCGTTTGGTTATAGCTGATCGAATAAGAAGGATCTATATTGATGATATCCGGGATATCGTATTCCAAATTCAAAGAAGGTCCCATAGAAAAAGTATTCGAGTGATACTTTACGGCATTCGAGAAGCCAATGTCCTTTCGCAAAGAGGAATTGGCGCCCAATTGAGGTTTAAAAGAACTTCGGTCCTTAAACATAAATTCTTTTTGCAGGCGGAACCCCATACTAAAATCATATCCCCCATCCACATTGGTATAGGTGGTCGAGCGCACTAAGTTTTCATCCGTTTCCGTTTTGGCAACGATCTGATTGGTGTTATAGGTGCCGCGCACGTAAGCAAACATCCCCTGATGGCTGCGGTAGTCATAGTTGTTATAATTCAATGAAAAGCGGTTGGTCAGGGTAGGTTTCAAATTGGGATTCCCGGTAATAATATTCAACGGATCTGTCGTATTGGTCACCGGTTGCAATTGTGTAACAGAGGGAACATCTCTGGAATTGCTATAGTTGAAAAACATAGATTGCATCTGGCTGATCCGGTACCGAACATACAGTCGGGCAAACAAATTATTATAGGTGTTGTCCAGCCGTGTATCGGTAAACTCCTCCTTATTTTTCAACCGAATGCTCTCCAATCCTCCAGAGAGTCCAGCACTTAGATTTTCTCCTCTATACACTACTCCCACACGCGGTTTATGCTGCTCGGTATTGGAGATAAAGGAACTGCTTAAGTCCTCATTAAGCAAATCATATTCATCCTCTCCGTCATGCTCATACAACAGGCGTTCACTGGTATTATGAGAAGTGGTATAAGTATAGTCCGCATCCAACTTCCAAGCCTTGCTCAACGGTACCCGCAAACCGGCGTCCAGCGTATAGGTGTTGTCTTTTCGATCGCTGGCAATGAGTTGATCTTGGAGCGATTGATCTGAAACCTGCCCATCTTGATCAAATATATCTCTAGAAGTAAAGTTGTAACGATCCGATTGTTGATCCCCGTTTCGATTGCTAAAACCCAATTTTACATACCCGTCGTTTCTACCGTATTTTCGAATGACATCCAAACGGTTGGAGAAATCCACTCCAGAGATTTTACTGTGCTGTGCTGAAGTAGATTGGTTCAATTGCCGCCCCTCTTCGTCCAAGGATTCCGTATAGGATTCACTTTGCGAAAACCCGTTATTGGCCGTGATATTCGGACGAATAGAAATGCGGGTCAAGGTATCCGGCTTGTATTCAAAATAGACATTTCCGCGATGATTGTTGTTTACATTTTTAGCGGTAGAGCTGGAATTGTTGAAATAGTGTCGGTTAGGTAGGATGTTCTCTCGCTGGACTTCTGAGGCCGTCTCTGTACTGGCACGATCGTAAAAATAATCTACGGATAAGTCGGTTTTATCTTTCCAGCTGTCCACAAAATCAAGTCCTGCCGAATGCGACTTGGTAATCCCGGAACTTCCAGCCCCGTTCATGATCGAATAAGCATTCCGACCCATTGCATCATACACTTCATCAAACGAGAAGCCTATGGAATTAATATTATTGGCGCTTCCCAACGCACTCAATCGCAAATCGTTTTTAAAATAATTGGCGATCCCGTTCAAGGAGAAACGATGATCCGTTCCGGCTCCTGCCGTCATTCTCGAAAAAAGGCCTCGATTATCTTCCTCCCGAATAATCACATTGATGGTTTTATCATCTGAATCACTCTCCCTACCGACAAATTCATCTTCTTTCGACTTGGTGTCTACCACCTGTATCTTTTGTAAAAGATCTTTTGGAAGATTCTTTGTAGCGATCTTTGGATCATCGCTAAAAAAGTCTTTTCCGTTCACTTTAATTTTGGAAACGCTTTTCCCATTCACTTCAATTGAGCCATCCCTGGAC
>JAJYSO010000255.1 GCA_021793535.1 Bacteroidota bacterium
CCGATCTCCTATGGGAAATGTTTAAAGAGTTGATTGAAAAACAACTGAATAATCCCACTTCCCCATTACAGCGGGTCCTCTCTGAAAATATAAGCAAATTGAGCCAATCCTTAAAACAAGACGAGAAACTACGCTTTCGTCTCAACCACTGGGCACATTTCTTCCTGTATCGGTTAATTCTAAAAAATCGAATGGAAATCGAGGCCTTGATCAGCACTACCGTTTCAAATTGGGAAGCTAAAACATTGAGTGAAAAACTCGAGCTCGAAGTAGGAAAAGATCTGCAGTTTATTCGGGTCAATGGAACCTTGGTCGGCGGACTGGTCGGGTTACTTATTTATCTGCTCACGCATTTTTTTATCTCCTAAATTTATAGCGCGTAAAAGGCTATCTTTGAAATGTAAAAATAAATAACTATCTTTATGTACGCTGCGCTTCGAATTTTAGCAATGATTCTGGTGTGCCTCAGCACCACCTCATGCATCAATAGGTCTGAACCTATGTTTCATTTCATCGCCGGTCAGGCAGAAGATCTTCACTGGGATGATAACGGCTTTCTCAAAATGACGTTAAGAACGGAAAACGACTCCCTAATCCCCACCCTTACCGATATCAAATACCTCGATCGGTATGCCGATATTACCAAGGAGCTCAAGGAAGGACAGCGTATTGAAATAAAAGGGATTAAAGATTGCCCCATCAGCTTTAATGGATTTCTCGGAAAAGAAAAAGACGAATGTTATATTGAGATCCGAGAATTTAGACTGCCCGACGAATAGCCCTAGAAGAATCCTCTTTTTTAAAAGCTAAATCTCATCAAAAGATTATCTTTGTGAAAAAAGATTCTTCAGATGAAAAAAACCGCTTTAAATGCTATTCATAAATCTCTTGGAGCCAAAATGGTAGATTTTGCTGGCTTCGAAATGCCCGTGTCTTATGAAGGTGTAAACGCTGAACACCAAACTGTACGCGAACATCTAGGGGTCTTCGATGTTTCTCATATGGGTGAAATTTTAATCTCTGGCCCACAAGCCATAGACCTTGTCCAAAGCGTCACTTCTAACGATATTTCTAAAATTGTAGATGGACAGGCTCAATACGCCTATATGCCCAATGAAAAGGGGGGGATTGTCGACGATCTGATCACCTACAAACTCAATGATGAACAGTATTTGATGGTCGTTAACGCCTCGAACATAGATAAAGATTTTGCTTGGATTACCGCACATAACAACACCAGTGCCACAGTGGAAAATCAATCCGATCAATATGGGCAATTGGCTATTCAAGGACCAAAGGCCAATACAGCCATGCAAAAATTGACGAATGTCGATTTAAAAAAATTGAAGTTTTACCATTTTGAAATCGGGGAATTTGCAGGTGTTCAAGACGTTATCATTTCGGCTACTGGATACACCGGAAGTGGAGGAATCGAAATCTATTTCAAGCCCGAAAACGCTCAAGAGATATGGACAGCCGTTATGGAAGCAGGCAAAGATTTCGGAATCAAACCCATAGGCCTGGCCGCTCGTGATACCTTACGACTGGAAATGGGCTTCTGTCTTTACGGAAATGATATTGACGACCACACCTCTCCTTTCGAAGCAAAACTAGGATGGATCACTAAATTCACCAAGGATTTTGTCAATTCCGAAAACCTAAAAAAAGAAAAAGAACAGGGAACTGCGCAAAAACTCACTGCGTTTATACTCAAAGGAAAAGGAATTCCTCGACAAGGATACGACATTGTAGATGAACAAGGAGAAAAGATAGGGCGAGTTACTTCTGGGACTAAATCTCCTTCAACTGGCGATGCCATTGGAATGGGGTATGTAAAAGATGGTTACCATCAGATAGGCTCTGAAATCTTTATTCAAGTTCGCAAAAACGCCATCCCTGCCACGGTTGTAAAATTGCCCTTTTATAAAGCGTAAAACGTTTCCAGCACCTCTTGAATCAGAACTTGTTATTCTTAGCGCATTTGAGAATGAGCCGGAGAACGACAAGTTCTTTCTTTATCCAAAAAGCAACAATGCCACCATAGCGGGTATTTTAATAAAGAGGCCTTAGAAGCTCCCGAGCCCTCCCATAAGAGTAGCGATTATATTCAATACAATACTCACACCAAGACCGATCAAAGCAGCATAACAAGCTGTTTTTGCAGCCTTCGGTGCCTTTTCTTTTTTAACAAAATAAATAATAGCTCCTGCCAAGGGGATACAAAAAGAGAGGATCGTTAACCCTACATGAAGCTTATCATCTGCTGAGTCCTCCGTATTTTGAATGGGCGAATTGTTGTCTTCCATATTGTGCGTTTTTAATTTATTAATAATAAAATTTGATTTCCAATATATTGACCGATGATAGCAGTAAGGGACATGGTCCCCACACCTGCCAGTATTCCCGTAACTAACCGCAAAACATTATTACTTTCTCGGCCAAAAAAAGCTTGTGTAAAACCGTCGAGGTACGTCGGAATCATCAAGACGATAGTCCACCAAATGGGAATGGAAATAACCCCAAATAAGAATAAAGGCAGGCTTACATAGCCTAAATGAATACCGGTGCACCGGGCGCAAACTGGAAATTGTTTTCCTTTCCAAAAAAAGGATCGCTCCGGTTTTCGATGGCAATATGTAAAATGAAGTGCTGTATCTCTATACCTAAATCTCATCTCTGAATTTCTTGTTTTTAACTTTTTAAACTCCGAAAAGTAGATAAGATAACAAATTTATTACGAAATAATCTATTTTATTGACTGCAACTGTTCTTAATGTTAATCGAATGCAACAAATACTTGCAGGTTTAAAAAGCGCTTAAAAAATAGGTAAAGATTAACGTGCATCATCGGTGTACTGCCCCAGCTATCCTTATTTTTGCCTTATAAATCATTCTAAAACCAAGTATTATTTTACCTGTTAAAAAAATATTGATTCTCGGTGGAAGTGGTTTTATAGGACATGGACTTTATCAAGAGCTCTATCCGTATTATAATGTGCACTGTACCTATAGTCGCCCCAATGCACAATACGATCAGAATCACAAATTTCACCTCTGGGACGTCGAAACTGAACCACTGGGCTTTCTCTTGGAAAACTTAAATCCAGATATAATTATTTCAGCCTTCCGTGGGGATTTTGCAGCACAGACTAATGCTCATCATGAACTCATCACGCATATTCTAACACGCGATTGCAAGTTACTTTTTTTGTCCTCAGCTAACGTCTTCGACGCGTTTGTCAACTTCCCCTCCTATGAATACGACAAGACTTTCTCCTTAAGCATATATGGAAAGTTCAAAATTAATATTGAAAACGCACTCCTGCGTTTACCCAATGAAAAGTATAATATCCTGAGGATCCCCATGATATTTGGTGCAGATTCCCCACGTGTCAACTCGATAAAAGAAGCTTACCGCTCCGGCACACCAATAGAGGTCTTCCCAAATGTGGTGATTAATGCAACAACTTTAGCTAAAATCACTCAACAAATCCACTATATCATCAATCAAGAACGTACTGGGGTATTTCATCTAGGGAGTACCGATTTAACACATCATGAAGATCTCATTTTGGATATCTGTGAAAAACTTGAATTCAGTGATCTCAAAATAACGCAAGTATATGAGTCTAATGATGATCGTTATTTGGCTATTCTACCGAAAGCCAATATGCTGCCCAAACATCTTCAAATCACTATTCAAGAAGTGATTGATCAATCTGTGGTAATCCCTTAGCCACATCATTTTTTAGTCTAGAAAGAGTCCACCTTGGAAATCGCAGAATATGTCAAGGAGTTTCGGGTGCAATTCTGACTGTTGCGTATTTTTGA
>JAJYSO010000256.1 GCA_021793535.1 Bacteroidota bacterium
AGAAACTGTGGAAACAAAGCCCTACCATTCAACAAACAAAGAAGGGAAACTTTGGAAGCCAGAGATTATAGGTAGAGATTTAAGCAGGTATTCTGTTCAAGTTACAGGGAAGAGATGGATAAAATATGGACCATGGTTGGCTGCTCCGAGAGATCCTGATAATTTTGTAGGTAAAAGAATATTGTTACAAGAAATTACCGGTGGCAAAGATAGACGAATCATAGCGGCTTATTTTGAAGGAGAACTTTATCATAGCAGAGATGTTATCCCGATTAAATGTGACAACAGTCCTGTTTCTCCTCTTTACATACTTGGTATATTAAACTCTGAGCTTATAACGTGGTATCATCACAAGCGAAGCCCAAAATCACAAAAAGCGCTTTTCCCTAAGGTGCTTGTATCTGATATTGCTAAACTTCCAATCCGTTCAATAAATTTGGCCAATTCATCAGATAAATCGAGCCATGATAAAATGGTATCTCTTGTAGACCAAATGCTTTCACTCAACAAACAATTGCCAACAGCAAAAACAGATCATGAAAAGATCGCCCTCCAGCGTCAGCTCGATACCACCGACAAGCAAATAGATGAACTGGTATATGAGTTGTACGGGATAACGGAAGAAGAGAGGAAAATAATTGAAGGAGGAAATTATGGAAGAAGATAAGAAATTAAATATTCAAAATGAGCAAAAGACGATCGACACCACCCTCAATTTATTAACAAAAGATCCCAATAAAACGTATGAAGATACTTTATTAGAGGCTATTCCTTTAGGGTTTGAAGCCTTGCAGAAAAATAAGGCTGATATTGGTAAACGTGATTTAGAGACTGTAATTTGTAAAGGAATGCATGTTCTTGAACAGAAAAACCAAGAAAGTAAAAAGAAATATGAACTCGTTTTTGGCTGTATTGCTGCAATGCTTTATAATGAAAAGGATCCAAGCTATAAACATTGGGTTCATTATCCTAAAGATGAAAGTTATGATTTTACAATTGCCAAGCTACCTATAGATAGTGAGCCCGATCGCATTTATAATAATAAAGAAGAATTCGAATCAGTAGTAAGTTTGTATAATTTTGAACTTACTCAGGTAATTAAAAAGCAAGACCTATATAAGGTTGTGTCAAATAAATTAGATGATTCAAAACATGATTATAAAGGGCGTGTTTTATTTGTAATTATAAAGTGTGCTGGATTATCTGATATAGATCTTGAAGCATTGCAAAATAAATTATCACAAATAAAGCAGAAAAATTTTCAATCAATCTTGTTTTTGCTTCATAACTCTCCCAAAGGCTATGCCGCTATGATTCTCAATCTGGCTGAAAAGGGACAATGGCAATGGGACAATAAATTCTGTTTTGATCTCTATGCTAAAACAGAAAAAATTGTATCTACATATGAATATTACCGAAACATCTATGGCAGATAAATTCTGTAAGAGGCTTCCATCTTTTTTAAGTAATAATGAAGATTTAAAACGATAATGAGCACTATACAGATTCCAATTTATAATGGTATTTCTGATATTCCAGCATGGGATGCTGGTGGTTACCACTTTAAACGTGTCCCAGAATATGAGCAAAGGATAAAAGAACTACCGGCACTTGGAGGTTCGAGCGGAGGCAGATCGTATCGTGCGCGAAAGGGACGACATATTGTCACATTCCATGCAACTCAGAATGCAGCATCAGTTCACAAATCGATGTGGTTCGAGGATGGCGATTCACTTTACGATGTCTTGGCTTTGTGGTCTTTTGCTGGTGGCTTTGAGGTTATAACTTCTCGTTCAAAGAAACATTGCCCTACAGCAAACGAATGTGGATATGAGATTGCTGATCCCTCGTCTATTACTAAGTTGGTTTCGGAAGCATACGGAAAAACCCAAGAAGCTCCAATTAATAGATTAGTAAAGTCAGCATTACTTACTTACCTTGAAGTAAGACACGTTCATCCATTTCAACTCAAAGTCGCACTTCTTACCAGTGTTCTTGAATGTCTTGGTCACCTTGTTAAGGATAGTTGTTCCACAAGAAATGCCAAAAAGTATAAGCCGAAGATAGTCGATCTTTTGTCTGCGGTTGCCAGTGAGTGGAAGAGCTGTGTAACATGTGACCAAATTGAAGCGTTCGTTGTTGAATTATTCCAACTTAGAAATGAGTTTCTACATAGCGGCGTTTTTCCATATAAAGCAAATATCCAGATTGGAGAAATAACCACAACCTATGGGCGTGTAGTAATAGTTTCAAGGATGCTCACAAAGTTGGCGATTCAGAAAGAACTAAAATTCGCGATGAATAGTAGCGGTTCTATAGCTCTTGCATCTAATATTAGAGAATTCTTTCGCTCTGGTAGTTTTGTTCCACCTGCTATTTCTGCTTATGAAAGGACAACATGAACTCATTTAAAGATATTGCTTGGCAGATTTTAAAGGAAGCCGGGAAGCCGTTGCATAGCAAGGAGATCACCAGAATCGCTTTAGAGCGGGGCTGGCTTAAAACTGCCGGTAAAACGCCTGAAGCCACAATGAACGCCCAGCTTATAGTTGATATAAACTCAAAAGGTAATAAATCACGCTTTATAAAAAATGCACCTTCTGTTTTTGGACTCAACGATAGGTTTATCGTACCAGAAAAAAAAGAGATCAAAAAAACAGACAAGCTTTATAAAATCTCCAAGGACGTTTCCACAAAACAGAAGGGTGATATTGCTGAAGCAAGGATAGCGGAGCTTATCACACTTTACGGGGATACTACCTTATCCTGTTACAAACCGCTTTCTGACGATGAAGGAATTGATTTAATTGTAAAGGAAAAAGGCAGTCTGAAAACAATGTATATCCAAATTAAGAGCCGTTTCGGTGACAACCCGGATGAGATCTTTACCGCTACTACAAAAGCCACAAGCATTGCAGATAACTATTCAATGGCTGTTGTTTTCTGTTTTTTCGATACAGATGAAGGAGACCTTTGGGATTACCTCTGGTTTGTACCTGCCCCTGATTTTATAAAATCCGCAAATAAGCTTAATAATGGAAAGTTCTTCGGCTTTGTGGCAGGGCGGAAGAAAAAAGAATCCAATAAATGGGACGACTACATGATTGATAAGCGCGATCTTGCGAATTCCATCATCGCTCAGATGAAGAGGTTATAATTGGAGGGAAATAAATGAAACCACGCGAAACAATAGTTGACGCATTTGCAAAATGGACAGCTTTGTCTGCAACTCGATCAGGCTGTCCAATTAAATCAAGGAAAGATGTTTATCCTCTTATTGAACTTCCTAATTATAATCGCCTCTTTCGTGGAAAACACATTTCGCAAAAAGATTTTGACAAGTGGCACAAAAAAAACACCTTAAAAATCCATGAAAAAAGCAAAAAACTGCCGGTTGGATGGGCGGCAAAGCTAATCAATGTATACCTCAAGACAATGGTTTACTTGGCAGGGGAAGGGCGTCCAGGTTTAATTCAATGTATTCATCCTCCAATTGACAATGGTCTTTGGGCTGGAATTAAAAAGGAATATAAGAATGATAATAAGGATGATGAAATTAAGAAACAGCTTCATGTTTTCACAGGCATCAATAAAATAAAAACCTATGCTGATTATGTAAAGATAATAGATTTGTGTCGCACAATAGCAAAAAACCGAAAGTGCAAACTAATCGAAGTTGAAGAACTATGGCAAGTGAGCAAAGAGACGAAAAGGAAGATGAGTAAATATGGCTAAGAAGATTAGCGAACTTGCGCAAGATAAGATTGTTATTTACCGTTCAAAAGACGGACATGCAGAGATCGAGGTAAAGCTCGAAAAAGATACA
>JAJYSO010000257.1 GCA_021793535.1 Bacteroidota bacterium
CAGGACTTGCAGACATTCCAGGCATGAAATAAACATGTGTTTTTTGCTCCATTTTTCACTTTTAACATCCGGTGAGGCGCCATCTTCTCAAATTTAGCTAAATTTGTATGGACAGGGTCTTTTTTTTATTAAAAATCAAAAATCCTGCTCTATCCAAGACATTCGAAATGCAAAGCTTTCTTGATTCTAAAATATTTTGCAAGCAGGCATTATTTTTTGACAAATGCTACTTTCCTGCTTCCTTAAATACCCATCTAAACCATCTTACCCTCATCTTGTACAGGTTACTATAACTCACGAATATGAACCAATATTATATGTTATGAAGAATGTTGAAGAAACCTTAGAAATTACAGACAATGATTTTTTAAGACAATTTGAAGCCAAAGTTGGAGACTGCCTCATTAAACTGGAATACGCGCAACACCCTCGCAAACTATTTTTGACCAAATTTGTCATCGACGAAGACCTTTGTAAGCGGGGATATGACAGCAAGTTTTTGGAGGCCATATTCAATAAGTTTTTAGAGGAAGAAAAGAGAGTTTTACCCACCTGTTCGGAGGTGGTAAAATTTTATAAATCCCACCGAAATAAGTATAAATGCCTCTTGCCTACGGGCATCAATTTATGAGGTATAAGGAAAGGCCGCCTCTTCTTGCGCGCGCCATATTGATAAACTTCAAAAGAAAAACTAATTAATAGGAGGTGGATGATCTCGTTATAAGGCTTGGATGGCTCTTTGCAAGCCTCTGAGTTCATTTAACGCTAAGGATGCTGAACCGGGCTTCGTGGCAGCAGAATGAACAAAATCAAAGTTCTTAAAGTCAGAGACGTTATAAGAGCGCACTCCACCGCCCACAAGAATTTGAATGCGGTTTTGGGCCTGTGTCTTTAAGGCGGTTAAAGTGTCTATCCCTGCTGTTGCAGGATGTTCTCCACCTGCAGTGAGCACGCTGGTAAACCCGCAAGCAATCAGCTCTTCTAAGGCCTTGTTTTTATCGTGGATTCCATCGAAGGCCCTGTGAAAAGTACAGGGCTTTCCTTGGGCAAGGGAAACCAGTGTTTTGTTTTGTGACTGGTCTACACGGTGATCCGAGGTCAATACGCCGAACACGAATCCATCTGCCCCATTCTCTCCGAATTGGCGTATTTCTTTTTCCATTTGTTGTATTTCCCCGGGGAGATAAACAAAGTTTCCACCTCGGGGGCGAATCATCACGTAAATGGGAAGGTTATACTTTGCTTTTAAGGTTTTAAAAAGGGTCAAAGAAGGGGTGATACCCCCCAGTTCATAATGAGCGCACAACTCTATGCGGTCTACTTTTTCTTGAGCAGCATGTATGGCAGATTCAAGATTAAAACAAGCGATTTCAAGTTTCATGGTTCAAGCTAAAAAATAATGTCCAAGAGATTATTCTTCATAGTAATTCAAATCCAGGTTAAAACTCTCTTTGAGCTTACTCAGCGCAAAGAGTGCGATGATGCTTAAAAGTACAATCATTACGATCCCAGCGGTGATGATGTCAAAGTATTTGACCAGTAACTCAAAGAGCAGTGTGCTTGGAATCAGTGCGCCCCGGACAAAATTAGGAGCAGTGGTCGTCACGGTGGACCTTAAGTTGGTTCCAAACTGTTCAGAAGCGATGGTGACAAAGGTTGCCCAATAGCCTACGCTAAGCCCCATGAAAAAGGCGAGCCAATGAAATTTGCTTTCAGTTATTCCCGTACTGGTCAGATACCAAATACTGCTGATGACAATCCCTATTTGAAAGATAAAGACAGCTAAGCGTCGGGATTTTGTAATTTGAGCAAGTAAGCCGGCGAAAAGGTCTCCCAGTGAGATGCCGATATAACAATACAGTATTCCTCTTCCGGCACTCAGGGTCACTGGGGCGTGTAAAGCCTCCCCGAATTCGGGGGCTAAGGTGACAAAGATGCCCACAACGAACCATATGGGCAAGCCGATTAAAAGGCAATACATGTAACGTCTAAACCGAGTTTTGTCCGTAAAGAGCATGCTGATTTTTCCTTTGACTACGTTTTTGGATACGGATTTTTCAAACATTCCCGATTCAAATGTCCCTAAGCGCAACAGCAATAGCGCAAAGCCTAATACTCCCCCCACAATATAGGCATTTCTCCAAGAGAAATGCTCCGCAACATAAAAAGCAACTACAGCTCCAAGCACGCCTACTGTGGCGATGAGCATCGTACCATACCCTCTCTTGTCCTTATGCATGCTTTCATTGACTAGTGTAACCCCAGCTCCTAATTCTCCGGCCAAACCAAATCCGGCAATAAAACGTATAATGGCGTAGGCATTGAGTCCATGAACAAAGGCATTGACAAGATTGGCTATAGAATAAAGAAGAATGGAACCAAACAATACCTTAATTCTGCCAAATTTATCGCCGATAATCCCCCAGACGATACCGCCGATTAACAAGCCTCCCATTTGCATATTGAGAACGTATTCTCCACCGGTTCTCATTTTTTCTCCTGTAATACCAATGTCTTGGAAGCTCTGTACGCGGACAATGGAAAAAATGACAATGTCATAAATATCGATAAAATAACCTAAGGAGGCTACCAAAATCACGAAGACAACATTGCGTGTAGGAATGGGGTGAGAGACTTTTGCGGGCATTGCTGTAGGGTTAAGAAATGTAAAAGTATACTATTTTCATAAAACAGAAAAACTCCCGATTCGGGAGTCTTTCAACATAAAAAACAATGAAAACAAAAGTTATTTGTCATCGGCACTTGGGCCGTACGTTCCTGGAATGGGGACGTCTAATAAACGCAAATAGACGCCCAACTGTGCCCGGTGGTGATAAATATGATTCATCCCCATCTTTCGGATAAAGTCTTTAACCGGCATTTTCATGATGAGGTGCTCCCCATGTCGCATGACCCACTCTTTTTCATAATCGCTGTCTTTTGCCGCCTTTAAGGCCGCCGTCGTTTTTTTTGTTCCTTCGTCATGTAATTTTAGAAGATCTTCTACGGTATTAATCTCCGGACGTTTGGCTTGTGCAAAATCCAACTCATCAGTGGTGAGCATGAGGCCGCCAAATGAAGCAAGGCCTGCAATATGGGAGGCCAATTGTTTGAGGGACATGGATTTTTGATGAGGACTCCAATCGAATTTATCGGCGGGGACACGTTCCAATATTTTCCGTGTATTGGCAAATTCCTGTTCAACCTCTTTTGAAAGCATATCTGATAATGTCATGAGCATATATTTATAATTAATAGTATAATTCCTTCAAATTTCCCCTTTATTTTTTATAAGAGCAAATAAATTCTACAAGATGAAGGTTAATTTTTTATAAATAAAAAAGCCGTCTTTTAGAACGGCTCTCTTGGTTTTATGAATAGGTATGGGATTACTTGGATTCCAGTGCTCGGGGAACTTTAATTCCCCCTTTTTCTTCATATACTTTTACCTTCCCCGATTGGCTGACGATAACGTTAAAATTATCCTGTTTGGCGTCGTAGTATACCTTTGTGATAAAACTGGGACAGTTGTGTGCTTTGCAACCGGAGAACTTATAGACGTCTTCTTCGGATACAACGGGTGTTTGCGTCTCGAAATTTTCCTTTATGGCTGCATATTGATCTCCTAAAATATTTTCAAGTCGGCTGTTGACGGAGTTCGTTCCAAAGATATCCAAGTCCCTAGGGTACTCTCCTTCATTTTCTGTAATCAAAGTCTCCACGGTTATTTTTCCTGCTGGCTTAGCATCGGGCTGCTCCTTTGGATTGTGTTTACAGGAGAAGAAAGCACCGAATACGACTAATCCAATCAAAAGAGATAGAT
>JAJYSO010000258.1 GCA_021793535.1 Bacteroidota bacterium
TTCCGATCTGCTCAAGCCATGTTATATGGCATTGGACTGACTGACGAGGACATGAAAAAAGCCCAAGTTGGAGTGGTGAGCATGGGATACGATGGGAACACTTGCAATATGCACCTAAACGATTTAGCAAAAGAAGTCAAAAAGTCCGTATGGGATAATGAGATGGTGGGATTGATTTTTAATACAATTGGAGTGAGTGACGGAATGAGCAACGGGACCGATGGAATGCGTTATTCTTTAGTGAGTCGAGATTTGATTGCAGACTCCATTGAAACCGTTTGTGGAGCCCAATATTATGACGGATTGATTGCTTTGCCTGGATGTGATAAAAATATGCCTGGATCTGTTATTGCGATGGGACGATTGAATCGTCCGGCGATTATGGTGTATGGCGGAACGATTGCACCCGGACATTACAAAGGGGAAGATTTAAATATTGTTTCCTCTTTTGAAGCTTTAGGACAAAAAATTGCCGGAAATCTTAACCAAGAGGATTTTCATCAAATTGTGTGTAACAGTTGCCCCGGGCCGGGAGCCTGTGGCGGAATGTATACCGCAAATACTTTGGCTTCTGCTATAGAATGCCTTGGAATGAGCTTGCCATACAGCAGTAGTAATCCGGCAGTTAGCCCTGAAAAGCAACAGGAATGCCAGCAGGTAGGTAAAGCCATGAAAAAGTTATTGGAGAAAAATATATTGCCTTCCCAAATTATGACTAAAGAGGCTTTTGAGAATGCGATAACCTTAGTTATGGTTTTGGGTGGATCCACTAATGCAGTTCTGCACATCATTGCCATGGCTAAAAGCGTAGAGGTAGAAATTACCCAAGATGATTTCCAAAGAATAAGTGACCGAACTCCTTTATTGGGTGATTTCAAACCCAGCGGGAAGTATTTAATGGAGGATTTGCATAAAATAGGAGGGACGCCATTGGTTATGAAATATTTATGGAAGGAAGGTTTATTACATGGAGATTGTTTGACTGTTACGGGAAAGACGGTGGCGGAAAATTTAAAGGATGTGCCGGATATCGATTTTTCTAAACAAAATATTATTCGTCCTTTGAGTAATCCGATAAAGAAAACTGGACATTTACAAATTTTATATGGAAACTTGGCAGAAGGAGGAAGCGTGGCTAAAATAACAGGAAAGGAAGGGGAGCGATTTACCGGACCAGCTAGAGTATTTAACGGAGAGAAACATCTTATAGAAGGAATTGAATCAGGAGAAATTAAAAAAGGAGATGTAGTGGTTATAAAAAATGTTGGTCCGAAAGGAGCCCCTGGAATGCCGGAGATGTTGAAACCCACTTCTGCTTTGATTGGTTCAGGACTTGGAAGTAGTGTGGCCTTGATAACCGATGGACGATTTAGTGGAGGAACGCATGGTTTTGTGGTTGGACATATTACTCCCGAGGCATATGTTGGAGGAGCAATCGGGTTGGTGGAAAACGACGATATTATTGAAATCGATGCAATTTCAAACACCATTACTCTAGAGGTTTCGGAAGAGGAATTGGAAAAAAGAAGACAAAAACAACCCAAGCCCGAGCTCAAGGTCAAATCTGGGATTTTGTATAAGTATGCACAGCTGGTGAAGAGTGCGGCTGAAGGGTGTGTTACCGACAGATCATAAAAAGGAGAAGGATGATAATAACTTGGCATAAAAAGTAAGGACTATAAAATTAATTGCTATGGGAACAGTAAAAAGTGTGGTACAAGAGGAGAAGAAAAGCACAGAAGCTTCTAAAAAAATATCAGGATCGAAAGCCTTGCTAGAGATCTTATTGGCAGAAGGCGTGGATACCGTATTTGGTTATCCGGGGGGAGCGATCATGCCGGTATATGATGTACTATATGATTATTTGGATCAAATTAATCATATTTTGACCCGTCATGAACAGGCCTCTGCTCATGCCGCACAAGGCTATGCGCGGGTGTCGGGAAAACCTGGAGTAGTGTTTGCTACCAGTGGACCGGGGGCAACGAACTTGGTAACGGGCTTGGCAGATGCGATGATTGATAGCACTCCACTTGTGTGTATTACCGGTCAGGTATTTTCCAACCTGTTGGGCACAGATGCTTTTCAAGAGACGGATGTTATCAATGTAACTGCTCCGGTTACCAAATGGAATTATCAGATTACCTGCGCAGAAGAGGTGCCTTCTGTGATGGCAAAAGCTTTTTATTTGGCATCTGCAGGCAGACCGGGGCCGGTGGTTGTCGACTTTACAAAAGATGCTCAAAATCAACTATTTGAATTTAAAGGCTACCAAAAATGTCGGTATGTGCGAAGTTACCGTCCAAAACCTATTGTGCGTGAGGAGTATATTGAAGAGGCAGCGGCATTAATTAACTCGGCAAAAAAACCTTTAGTTGTTTTTGGACAAGGGGTTATTTTGGGAGGAGCAGAAAAAGATTTTAAAACCTTTATAGAAAAAGGAAGCCTTCCGGCTGCTTCAACAGTTCTGGGGTTGAGTGCAATAGATTCGAGCCACCCGCTTTTAATGGGAATGCTAGGAATGCATGGTAATTATGCTCCCAATGTAATGACCAATGAATGCGATGTGCTTATTGCAGTAGGGATGCGTTTTGACGATCGTGTTACCGGTAGGCTAGATAAGTATGCTAAACAAGCAAAAATCATTCATTTGGATATTGATCCTGCTGAAATCGATAAAAATGTCAAAACAGATGTTGCAGTTTGGGGAGATTGTAAGGAAACACTGCCTTTATTGACCAGGCTTATCCAAAAAATAGATCGATCAGAATGGTTGAAGGAATTTAAAAAACTACAGGATTACGAATATGAAAATTTGATTCGCGAAGAGCTCAATCCCAAATCTGAAATACTCTCTATGGGCGAGGCGTTGAAGTATTTAAACAAATATACCCAAGGAGATGCGGTGGTGGTCAGTGATGTCGGACAACATCAGATGATTACCTGTAGATATGCTGATTTTATTAAAACCAGAAGCAACGTGACCAGTGGAGGGTTGGGAACGATGGGCTTTGGGCTGCCGGCAGCCATAGGAGCAAAGCTAGGCGCCCCGGACCGGGACGTAATCCTAATTGTGGGAGATGGCGGTTTTCAAATGACGTTACAGGAATTGGGGACCATTATGCAGAATAATATCCCGGTTAAGATTATGATTCTCAACAATGATTTTCTGGGAATGGTGCGGCAATGGCAGCAATTATTTATGGAGCGCCGGTATTCTTTTACCAGTATTGAAAGTCCCGATTTTGTTCAGCTGGCCAAATCGTATCGTATTGCGGCTGATAAAGTTGAAAAACGAGAAGATTTGGAGGCTGCTATTCAAAAGATGATGAGCACTGATGGGGCTTATTTGTTAGAGATTAAAGTTGGTAAAGAAAATAATGTTTTTCCAATGATTCCTCAAGGAGCCGGAGTTTCCGACATGATTCTTCACAATTAATAGAATATTCAAGCATATAAAAAAGTAAATGGAAAAGAAAGAATTTACGCTGACGGTTTATACCGAGGACCGTGTGGGTATCTTAGGGCGTCTATCAAATATTTTTTCAAGACGAAAAATTAATATCGACAATTTGAATACTGCTGTTTCAGAAGTACCGGGGATTCACAGGTTTACAATTGTCATTCATGAAACGGAGGAGAGTGTTTTAAAATTGATTCCACAAATTGAGAAGCAGGTTGAAGTTTTGAAAGCTTACTACCATACTGAAGATGAAATCATTTGGCAAGAGATGGCACTTTATAAGGTTTCTGCAGATTCTGTGGCAGAGAAAATAAAGGTAGAGCGATTATTGCATTCCTGTGGTTG
>JAJYSO010000259.1 GCA_021793535.1 Bacteroidota bacterium
TGATTGGAAGAGATCTTTAGAACTGCGCTTTGGCCTTCACTTGAATCCCGGGTATAAAAATAATGACCCTCGTGTCGGGGTACACCGATTTCCCAGCCAGACGCTTCAAAATAAGCATCAGTAAATGGGGTCAATAAAAGCTCGTGATGATCTTTCTCCTTACAACTAATACTGATGAAGATAAGGAATATAAACCCTAAGTATGACCTTCTCATTGTGTGGAGCATTTTACTGTTTAAAGTCCATTGAAAATTTCCAATTAGTAGTGTAATCTTTTGAAAAATCTTCATTCATCAATAGTAGTCGAAGAATCTCCACCGGCATTCTGTTCTCTTTTAGAACGCGGTCATGATATTCTTTTTCCGTCCATCCTTTTTTGATTAATTCATTCTTAAGTGCATAGAATTGGAGCCCCCCGACCAAATAGGCAATTTGGTAAAGTGGCGGGGTTCCTCCGGTGAATGATCGGCGGACCTCGGCTTCAGCGTTAGCGTACTCGTGCCCCACTTTGTCGACTAAAAAATCGATGGCTTCTTGGGCACTCATGAGGCCCAATTGATATTTTAGCGAGAAAATGATTCTTGCTGCTCTGTGTAAACGCCAAAACAACATTCCCATCTTTTGATCAGCTGTCTGTGGAAAACCTTTGTCCCACAGGATGATTTCCCAGTATAAGGCCCAGCCTTCCATCCAAAATGGAGTGTCAAAAACTTTGCGATAGGACTTATATCTTTCATTCATGAAAAATTGCAGGTTATGTCCAGGGATGAGTTCATGCTGAACCGTCGGAAAGGAGAAATTGGGATTATTGCCCCTCATGCTCATCATCTTATCGGGTTGTGACATTTCCTGAGTAGGATAGGATATACTTATTTCCCATCCCCCTGTAAAAAAAGGATTGATCTTTTGCCGTTCAGGTGTCATCATGATCATGCCCCAGGTTTCCTTGGCCATTTCCGGTATAGTGATCAAATCGTTATCTTCTATAAACTTTAAGGAATACGCATATAAACCGTTGATGGTATCCGGCTGCTTGCCCGGTGGAACGTAGGTATCTTTAACGCTTTCCAACGCTGCTTTCCAATCGTCTCCATATCCCAACTCATGCGTTATTTTTAACATCTCTGCTTTAATCCATTCGAATTGTTGCTCTGCTCCGGCAAGTAGTTCTTCGGGGCTGAGTGAAATGAATTCGTACTGCAAGAGTTTTTCCAATGTTTTTCGACCGACAGGTTTTCCGACAATATTATTTTTATGTGCTCCCGCATTGCTATTGATGTTCTGCCTTAAGATCTCTTCATATTGTTCGAGTTTTGCATAAAGAGCCTCATAGGGTTCTTTTACCCACCAAGTGAAGTCGGGGTCATAACGATAATAAAATTCAAATGATTCTTTTAATCCATTCTTCAAGGATCTAACGATATCTCTGGATTTGAGTGCCTGAGCAATATCGTTAAATGGAGTTTTAGCCTGCTCTTGCATCTTTTTGTCAATATGCTTTCCAGCCTCGAAAAATTGGTTTGCCAGTTCCTTTGCATTGGGCTTTTTTCCGCGTCGCCTGTGGGCAACGAACGCATAGAGATCATTGGCAAAGTCAACTATATTTTTATTCTTTTTGTAAGCCTCATAATTAATCCCCAATTGGTATTCTTCCTTTTTGATGAGATTTTTTAAAAGGATGTAATCTGCTTTTGCTGATGTTGACAAGGAGGAGAATTCAACGGCATCTACCCTTTTTCCCCAGTCCTTGTAGAAGTGGGACAGTCTCCCATAAAACTCGTCAGATTCTTTTATTTGATAAGTGGTATACAAAGCTCTTCTGTCGGCATTAAAGCTGTTGACAAGGTCGATAAGCTCACCTGCAGAGGCAATTTCTGCCCATAGTATAAATATAAAAATCAACGAAATTTTCAATTTGCCTCCAATCATTTATAGTATGTTTTAAAATTATAAAATCGGCTTTTTCACTATAGCAACCATCAATGTTCCATTTTATCCTCTTCTCTTGGCCCTTTTTACAAAAACAGACGTTTTATCCAGATAGAAAGGCCGGTTTTTTGCCTAGAAAAGAGCCCTTATGAAGGCTATAAAACGATCTTTTATTTATCTAGTCCAAGGAAACATCAAAATACACGGAATAGCGTTGATAGGAATCAAAAAACGGTTTGAGTTGTACACCATCAACTGTAAATCGTAAACGACTAGCGTCGCCCTGAATAGATTGACTTATATCTTTTTCGTTAAGCGATAATTTGTGCCATTCTTTCCGCGGCTCCTTCTCTTGTGCGGCCAATAGAACAGGTCCATAAAATAGACTGGCGATATTCGGTTGATCCATAACCGATTCCAGATAGAAATCAAAAGGCATCTGGATATCTATAGTGTCTCCATCTTTCCATACGCGATCAATTCCAATATAAGTTCCCGGTGCTGCATTAACTTTTTGATCACGACCGTTTATCTTGACAATAAAACCGTTTTGAGCCCAATGCGGTACGCGAACATTGAGGGTAAAAGCTCCTCCTTTTTTGATGATAAGCTTGGTTTTATCTTCATATGGAAAATCGGTAGATTGTTCAATAATGATATTCCGTTCTGACCAATTTAGTACAGACGGAATGTAAAGGTTGACATACAGAGATTGATCATCAATACTTTTGATGTAAATGACATCTTGCAATCTTGTATTGCTCTCCAGCGCGGTTCCATTACAACAGGTGAACCCCGTCATGTTACCATTGCTAAAGCTTTTGGAAGAGCTCGTGTTTAATGGGACGTGATAAGTATTGGCAGGACTATCTTCTGCAACGGAAGCCAGAATATGGTTGTACAACGCACGTTCATAGTAATCCATGTATTCGGAGTTTTGTTTATAAAGAAAGAGATCTCTCGATAGTTTAAGCATATTGTAGGTTGCACAGGTTTCATTTTGGCCGTCTTTTGAGAAACCGTTTTCAAAGAGCGTAGCGGGTTCTGCGGTAAAACGTTCCGCATTAACAGGATTTTTAGCACCGGCCACACCTCCTATACTATACATATAATCATGAGTGGCTTTATACCAAAAGTTGCTGGCTACCTGATAGTACTCGGCGTCGTTAGCATCGCGGAATACTTCAAGAGCACCTACAATTTGAGGAATGTGTTGATTGGCATGTTTGCCTCGGAAGGAATCAACGTTTTTCCCCAGCCCACCGGTATGTTCGGCATTGCCAAAAAACAGCTCGACATTGTCAAAGAAATGTGCACCTTTGAGGTATTGTTCAGTATTGGTGATTCGTGATAGCCTAGCCATAACTTCATTCATCCCACCGTATTCCCCGGCAATGTAACTGTTCCACATTTCAATCAGCGTCTTCTCCGAGAGTTGGCTTAATCTTGCATATACCCAATCGGCCATTCCGGTGGCAATGGATAAGGCTTTTTTATTCCCGGTTGCTTCATATACATCCAATAGGCCGGCCATGATCTTGTGCAGCGTGTAATAGGGTGCCCAAACTTGATCGTCTCGTGTGCCGTATGTCGCCCCACCTTCCAACATGATAAATTGATCGGGAGGATAAGCGCTGATATAGCCCTTTCCCCAATTCCAATAATCTGTACGTATGCCTTCTTCACTTAAATCCGAGTCGTAGCTTGTGCGATTCTCTGCAGGAGGCACTTTTGTAGGATCCGAAACATACTGTCCGTTGGGTTCCATAGGGCGTCCAGATTTTTGGGATAAATCATACAGTACATCGATCATATAATTCATTTTACTTTTAAATATGTTTTGACGTACTGAATCCTCCACGGCTCCACTATA
>JAJYSO010000260.1 GCA_021793535.1 Bacteroidota bacterium
ACGCTACATCGGGAAACACTTCTAACAAATCTTCCATATTGGTGATATCCGGATGCTCCATTTTTTGATGAAGGCTATCGTAATCATATAAATAGGGGATGCGTTCCGATTTAATAACAGCTGCCAGACCATTGTGTGCAGGACCATAGTGTTTTTTTTGCTTTAAGATGTCTAAAAATAACTGCTCGGCCTTTCGCAAATTCTGCTCTCGATCTGGCGCATCAAAATCGCTATAGAGCAAGGAAGCTTCATGCATTTGCGGTAAGACAGACTCCGGATAAGCCTTCCCCACTTCCTGCGTTACTTCGATAGCTTTATCGAATTCTCCTTCGGTAAACAGCGAGTCTGCTTTTGCCAATTTTTCACGAATCTCATCTTCTTTGGGATCTGCATAATCAGAAAAAGTAAGGTTGGTATGTCCATTTCCTAGATGCCAATGACTTTTGAAATGCAACGGATTTAGGGCTAGTGCGATCTCCCATTGTGCGACCATATCGTCCAATTGCGTAGCATCGATACGTCGCCATATGGCATACCCATAAGAAAAACGTGCATCGGCATTCAGGGGATCAAGCTGTAACCCTTTTTTGACAAATTTTTCGGCTTCTTCCGGGTTTTGGTCCCAGAAATAAACGTCTGATTCTAAAAAATAACCCGCCGCGTTATCCGGTTGTTCCGTAACCATTTTTTTTGCCAAGGAGAGGGCCTCGTCATATTTCTTTTGCAAGACCAAACAGCGTCCTAGAATAATTTTAGCTTCCAGATCCGAATCATTTTTTTCTAAAACAGCATTTAGTCGGTTTTCTGCCTCCTCCAATTGCCAAGCTTCGATTTCCAGAGTGGCCAGCATATGTTGTACTCTAGGGTCTTCTTGTTGCTTTTCAGAAAGCGCTTGCAGGGTTTTTTCCGAGTTAAAGAAATCATTGTGTAGCCAGTAATCTTTAGCATGGATGATTGCCTTTTCTGTGTCTGAAAGTTGGTCAGAGGACTCGGTTATAGAAAGCACTTCATCCCACTCCCCTAATTCTTGCAATCGCAAAAGTGCCGTAAAAGTCTGAGAGGGGTCTCCCGCCTCTACCTGCTTATGCAGGTCCTGTTTTTCCTCATCTATTTTCTGATAGACGTTTTCTGTTTGATCCACATAATCTACCTGCTCCTGTTTTTGACAAGAATAGAGGTAGAGTACGAGTACAAAAAAGGGTAATAATTTTTTAAACTGCATAGTATAGATTTAAAGTATTTGTCATTCTAAAAGGGCATTAATTTAACCAATTTTATACCCACTTCCGTTATTCCTTTAAAAAATACAAGTTCGTCACTTTTTGGATGTTGCTTTATTTCAAAAGTTTACGGGTAAAAAATTCTCGGCGTTTTAATTCGGCAAAATGCCCAATGGGTTGATGGTCTTCTCCAGGTAATAACACAAATTCAAAAGTCTTGTCACTGTTGATAAGGGCATTGACAAACTGATAAGTAGTTGACGGATCTACGTTGGTATCCAGCTCACTGACCTGCAACATGAGATCTCCTTCTAAGCGCCAAGCATTTTCCGGATTGGAATTCTCCTTATACTGCGGACCGATCGGATATCCCATCCACTGTTCATTCCACCAGATTTTATCCATTCTATTGTCATGACTTCCTGCAGTAGAAACAGCCACTTTGTAGAACTCTGGATGAAAGAGCAAAGCTGCTGAAGAGGACTGACCGCCTGCAGATCGCCCGTATATTCCCACTTTGCTAATGTCGATAAAGGAATACTTTTTAGCCAGTTCTTTAATCCAAAGAATGCGATCTGGAAAACCGGCATCTTTTAAATTTTTAAAGGCTACATCGTGAAATTTCTTAGATCGATTGGAGGTCCCCATGCCGTCGATTTGTACGACGATAAAACCGAGCTCGGCCAGTCCGTACATGCTTACCCTAGGGTTAGTGGTAAAACTCTTGGGAACAAAGGAATCATGAGGTCCAGCATAAATATATTCGATAAGTGGGTAATTCTTTTGGGGATCAAAATCGGAAGGTTTAATCATGATTCCCCAGATATCTGTTTCTCCATCCCGACCCTTTGCAGTGTATATTTCAGGAAATTTCCACCCCATTTCCAATAGAGCGGACGCATCCGCTTCAGCTAATTTTTCTATGACCTTTCCATCAGAGGAGCGCCTTAACACCGTGATGGGAGGCATGTCTACTCTTGAATAAGAATCGACAAAATAAGAATAGTCTTCACTAAAATACATCAGGTGATTGGCATTTTCTGTAGTGAGCTGCTGTAAACCTGTACCGTCAAAATTAATCCTGAACAGCTGTAAAAAATAGGGATCTTGTTGTTTATCAAAACCACCTGCTTCAAAAAGTACGGTTCTGTTTTTTTCATCTACATGTACTACTTTTCGTACAACCCATTCCCCTTTGGTTATCTGATTTTTAACTGCCCCTGTGACCCCATCATAAAGGTATAAATGGTTCCATCCGTCTCTTTCGGACGCCCAAATGATTTCTTTTCCGTCATTTACATCATAACGAAACTTTTTTCCATAGATTTCGGTATAGGGAAAGAAGGTATCGGTTTCCTCATTGATGAGTACTTTGAAGGCTCCCGTTGTAGCATCCATCTGGAGCACTTGGTAGTTCTGATGAGCTCTCTTGTTGTATTCAAAGACCAGATGCTGGCTGTCAGGGCGCCATTTGAAATCAGATAAAGTATACTGGTTGTCAATCTGATAAGGATCGGAATTCACCTGTTCTTCTTCCGCTATCAAAAAAATAGTGGGTTTGATTTGGGGAAGAACATCTCCAGGTTTGGTGTAACTTCGGGTATGCAGTTTAGGCTGTAGCTGATCCTTAGGAGAAGATTCAATCATCTGCACCTTGCGATCATAACCCGGTCGAACTTTCTGCGCAAACAATTTTTTAGAATCAGGAGACCAAAGCAGACTGTTACTAGTATAAAATTCTCCTGGAGAACCATCATAACTCAGCTGTACTGCCTCTTTCTCGGGGGCATTGAGATCCTTTACATAGACATTAAATTCTCTGATAAAGGCAAGATGCTTTTTATCGGGTGAAGAAAGCTCTTGATCAAATCGGTATCGTCCGTTCCCACTGGCCCATGCGTATTCATCTCCATTGACATTGCTTTTTTCTTTCTTATGTACCTGAAAAGAGTGAACATCTACTTGCCAATCCGCTGCTCTTGTTTTATATAAGAGACTTTCCTTCTGAAAAACAAGGCTTCCAAACCTAAAATTAGCTGCCGTTACTTCCTCACCGCTCTCTTTTTCCAAGGCTGCAATTAGCTTTTTAAAATCCGTTTCCTTCTTTTTAAGGGTGTTCACATCAACCTGCACAATTTTCTTTCCCGAAGGAGTATTGATCATATAGGCAAAAGCATTCGCATCTTCTACCCATTGGATATACTGCGGGTTATACAATACTTTCTCATCCAGATTCTCGGAATCGAACTTATTGAGATACCCCAACAAATCCTGTTGTGCAAAAGAGAATGAACTCCATAAAAAGGTGCCAAGGCATAGAATTAAAAAACGAAACTTCATCTTTGTCATTTTTGTATAAAAAACGTATTCCTTATAGCACATCTCCTGCCCATCGCCATTGGGTTTTATAATCGCGGGTCAACTTCTCCCCTTTAATTCGAGCGCGGACCATTTCAATGGGCATACTGCCACCGATTAAAATTTGATCGTGAAATTCCTTCTCTGACATCCCCCCTTCTACAACGAGCTCTTGATACAAAGCGCGCTGTTGCAA
>JAJYSO010000261.1 GCA_021793535.1 Bacteroidota bacterium
GTATTGCTGTGTGAGACCAAAATTGGTTTGGTGGAGGTGTGGATGGCGTCCCAAAAGGTTTGCGCCCCAGGATGGCTCAGGTCCACCATCATCCCCAGTTCGTTCATGTGTCTGACTACTTCCTTTCCAAAACCGTTTAACCCTTTGACTTGTGAGGTGGTATCTATTTTTCCATTTCTTTTCTGGTTTCCTGATTCGTATTCGGCACTGGTGGCCCAGGCGTTATTGTTGTTCCAGGTAAGGGTTAAATACCGGGCGCCACGTCGGTACAAACTGTCGAGCTTACCGAGATCGTTCTCGATCATATGCCCCCCTTCCACGCCGATCATCGCACCCAGCTTGTGGGCTTTGAGTGCGCGGTCCAATTCGTCGTTATTGGTAACGATCATCATCTTATCTGGATTCCGACGAACCCATTCGTATAGGGTATCGATCTGACGATTGGCATATTGGAACGGATGGGCTTGTGTTCCATCACACCAGATTGAAAAAACTTGTACATCCATTCCTCCTTCTTTAAAGCGGTTGAGGTCGCTGTGGGTGATGCCGCTTAAGTCGGATTCAAATTTATAACCGGGTCCTAATTCCATAATGCGGGTAATAATGTCATTGTGGGAATCGGTTACGATTGCTTCTTTGTGAATGCTCTTATAATCTTGAGCATGTGTGCAAAGGAACATTAAGGAGAGCAAAGAAAGCAGTGCGTATTTTATCATCGTATATCATTTTATGACCAAAGGTAAAGAAATGGGGAACCACAGGAATTGAAAAAAGAGATTTATTTCTGGCTTTTTGAAGGGCCTTGTTTTATTGGTAGTTTCGAAGGATTTTTTGAACTGGTGCTAGGTAAGTTTCTCCAAAGAGGTTCAGGTGGACTAATAAGTAGTACAACTGCCATAACTCCACACGATTTTCCCAGTCTTCTTTCAGGGGGAATAGCAAGTTGTAATGACGAAAGACCACTGCGGGAAATCCGCCAAAGAGTCGCATCATGGCGAGGTCCATTTCCCTGGAGCAGAAGCAGGCGGCGGGGTCGATTAATACCGGTCTTCCCGTTTTTGAAACTAGAAAGTTACCACTCCATAAGTCCCCGTGGATAAGACTGGGTTTTTCATTTGGAAAACGGTTCTCGATGCACTTAAACAAGTTGTGGGTAGGGGGTAGAACAAAGCCGTTGTTCGTTGCTCTTTCCAATTGCGGAATCAACCGATTTTCAATGTAGAAAGCTGCTGAGGTCGTGGCATTGCTGGAGTTAAACTGCGGTAAAGAACCGATGTAGTTATCCTGGTCCAGTCCAAAGGATGGAGCGGTAATCAGATGTAATTTCGCTAAGGACGCCGCAAACTCCACCCAAAAATGGTCGCTTTCTCTTGCGGTTTCAATTTTTTCAAGCAAAAGGTAAGCGGTCTTCCCGATCCGACCTACTGCATATACCTTTGGGATGGTAAAGGAAAAGGCTGTTCTTAAGAGGTTGAGCCCTTCTGCTTCTCTTTCGAATAAATGCGGGAGTTCTGAGTCCGTGTTGATCTTAATCACCCGTGCTCCAGTTGGGGTGAGCAGGGAAAAGACTTTGTTGATGTCCCCGCCGTACAGCGGCTCTACCTCGAGAAGTTCAAAATCTTCCTTTTCGGCGATGTTTTGAAGTACACTTTGGATAAACCTTATTTTTTGAGATAGGTTAAATAAGTGAAACTGTAGGTGTTTTGATCATTGGCGGGATGGTGTTCTTCCTTGACCAATTGCCAATCTTCTGGCTTAATTTCGGGAAAAAAAGCATCGCCCCCTTCAAACTTGTGATGGATGCGCGTCAATTCGATTTTGTTGGCCAAAGGAAGTGCCAGTTCATAGATCTGTCCCCCGCCCACAATACAGATTTCGTCGTTCTCCTTTATTTTTCGTGCGGCTTCGAGTGCTTTTTCAATGGAATCGACTACTATGCATTCTGCAGCTCGGTATCCTTTTTGCCGAGTGACGATGATGTTGGTCCGGCCTGGTAAGGCATGGGGTAGGGTTTCAAATGTTTTACGCCCCATAATGACAGGATGACCTATGGTTAAGCGTTTAAATCGTTTTAAATCATTGGGAAGATGCCATAGCAATTTTCCGTCTTTTCCCAGGGTGTTGTTTTCGCCGGCGGCGGCAATCATTGAAATGGTCATATCTTGAGCTTGAATAGCGATTGGTGTCGGCTATGTGTTTTGCCAAATTTAATATTTTTTGTTTGAAAGCGACAAGATATGAAAAATTTGGAGGACTTTACCTCAGGATAAGCACTTGGAGACCAGTACGGATTTCATGGATTTCTTTATCTTTGTATGTATAGGCAAAGAAAATATGCAAAATTTAGAAGGATTTTTTCCAGCACTTTCCAATTGTACTTATCTGGACACTCCGGCAGTAGGGCTCGTTCCGAAAACCGTCTGGGAATTTAAAAACCAGCAAAACAAACGGCTATGGGAAAAGGGAAGTCGTTATTTTAACGAAATTACCGATATGGATGCTGCTGTACGCGAAAAGATAGGGGAGGTGTACCGGGCGCAGCCCGGACGGGTGGCCCTTTTTCCTGCTTTTTCTTATGGTCTGAATGCCCTTTTGGAAGGGCTGATGCCTTCTTCCAAAGTGCTGCTGCTCAAAGGAGACTATCCTTCCATTAACTGGTCAGTAGAGGCTAGAGATTTTGTTATTTCTTATGCCGTTCTTGATCAAAATGTCGAAGCCCGCGTTCGGGATGCATTTAAAAAGCAACAACCTGATGTGTTTCTCTTTAGCATTGTACAATACCTGAATGGGATCAAGATGGATCCTGCTTTCCTTCGGGAGATGAAAAAAGAATTTCCCGACACCCTTTTTATCGGGGATGGTACGCAGTATTTGGGTACGGAACCTTTTGATTTCCAAAATTCTGGGATGGATATTGTTGGTGCCAGTGCTTATAAATGGATGGGTGCCGGATTTGGAAACGGGTTTTTTATGTTCAAACCTGGCGTTGAAGAGCGAGTGGTGCCCAAGCATCTGGGCTACGGATCGGTGGTGGGGAAATACAAAGAAGAGGAGGATAATTTTATCGGTAAATTTGAAGGGAATCATTTGAATATGGCCGATATCGGTGCGATTAAAATAGGGCTGGAGTTTCAAGAAAAGGTGGGGCTGGAGAAGGTGCACCAACAAATTCGAAGCATCAGCCAAAAGGTCAAGTTGGCCTTAGAGGATATCAATGTGCTCGAACCTGCCGTTACACAGCGTAAGATACATTCCAATATCTTCAACATTAAAGGAGATGACCGGCTTTTTTATAAGCTCCAATCACAGGGTATAGCTTGTTCGCAGCGGGGAGAAGGGATCCGGGTGGGCTTTCACTATTACAACACAGATGCCGATTTGCAAAAACTTTTAAGCCTCATTTCTTAACCGGTTAACAATGGAAGGGTTCCCCATACGAAAAAGAAAAAAGAAGACCAGTCACTTGCACCAAATCCCTGGGCAAATGGTCTATGTGGGTGATAAGGACCGACCTTTACAGCTGGAGATTTTTGATTACACTCCTGCTCATTTTAAGCATATAACCAGTCAAGATTATCAAGTTGCGCTACCGTATAGGGATAGCTCTACGGTGACTTGGATCGATGTAAACGGATTGAGTCAAGTACAGAAGATTAAGGAGCTCTCAGCTTATTTCGGTTTGCACCCCTTGTTGCAGGAAGACATTGTGAACACCAAACAGAGACCTAAATTCGAAGAATTCGAAGGGGGTATTTTTTTGGCACTCAGATCGG
>JAJYSO010000262.1 GCA_021793535.1 Bacteroidota bacterium
CGAAATAATCCTCGGGTTTTTTTTAGGTCTTCTATAGTTTGTCAATGTGATTGCGCATTTTTTGCTTCGGCAAACAACAGCTACTAATGGACAGGCTATCGGATGGAGAGTAGTGCTTTATGACTATACTATTTTCTAAAGAGTCTTCGGACTAGGCTCAAGATGGATATGCGTCTGATTCCTGCTGAAATCAAATTTTTTGCGAGCATTTGTGGCTCCGTTTGTTTTTTGATCTGGGCAATATCCAAATTAATTTTTTCTTTTTCGAGCCTCACTTTTAGTTTAAGCAGGCGTAAATCGTTATCGATTTCGTTCAAATTTCTATACTTTCTCATAATCAATGTGTATCAAAATTTTAGAAATTCAAACAAAGCTTTTTTAAAGGCACTAAATTCAGAGGATAGCAAGCGAATGATCCCTGGACGAAATATTTTTTTTCCGAAAAAGAGGATCACCAGCATAATGAAAAGGTAAAACCCTGCGACGACAAAGAACCCTGCGCTAATACTCTCCAAGCGTTCACCGATTAAAAAGGCGATGGCGAAAGAGAGCAAGGTGACAACAATCACGGCAAAAAAACCTATGGATAGGATTTTTAAGAGATCGGTAAATGTCTTTGCTGTTTTCTTGAGAACCTGAAGTTCTAGATATTCGTATTTAGCATTGAGGTAACTACGGACATCCTGATCCAGATCTCTGATGTTTTCTTTAATTTTCGGTAATGGCATCCCTCGCTTTTAAGTAGTTTTGGTTTTGGCTGAAGTTTTTTTGGCCTTCGGTTTACTATCGCTTTTGGATGTGGACGAAGTTGTACTTTTTTTCTTCGCTGGAGTTTCAATTTGGGCTTGTAATTTTTTGTTCTGTTCCCGTAGTTCATCCAGGCGTTTTTGAGTAGCAGCAATAAGATTGTCTGCTTTCAAGCTAGCAGAGGAAAGTGATTGATTTAATTTCTCCTCGAGCTCATTTAGAATTTTACGAGTAGATTCATTGAGGTTTGAGGAGGTTTCGTCCCATTGTGCTTTTGCTTTGATACGTGCTTTTCCCGCTTCTTCACTTAACCTGCGTCGGGTTTCTTCCCCTTTTTCCGGAGCGTAAAGTAAAGCTGCTCCTGCCCCGAGTAATGCCCCCGATAAAAAGGCAAAAAAAGTATTACTGGAATTTGACATGACTAGATGGTTTTAAAGATTAGTTGGTTCTATTCCCTAAAGATACAAAATATACGAGTTTTAATTCTCTTTCTTTTTCCAAGAATCTCTTAAAGGTACGGTTTGATTGAAAATCAAGTGTTCTGTTGTGGTGTCCTTATCCGTGCAAAAGTACCCTACACGCTGGAATTGGAAGCGATCTAGAGGGCGTGAATTTTTTAAGCTGGGCTCTACGTAACCTTTAACAATTTGTAAAGAATTGGGGTTGATAAACTCCATGAAATCCTTTTCTTTATCGGCATCTGGGGCTTCTACTGTGAAGAGCCGATCGTAGAGACGGATTTCTGCTGGGACGGCATGTTTGGAAGATAACCAATGCAAGGTGCCCTTCACTTTTCGCTGGCTCTCGGGAGTTCCACTTCCACTTTTACTCTTTGGATCGTATGAACAATAGACCGCCAGTATATTTCCGGCTTCATCCTTTTTAACGCGTTCTGCTTTGATGATGTACGCGTTTTTTAAGCGTACTTCTTTTCCCAGTTTTAGCCTAAAGAATTTACGACCGGCTTCTTCTTTAAAATCTTGTCTTTCGATATATATTTCTTTGGAGAAAGGTATTTTTCGGCTTCCCGCATTTTCATCCTCAGGATTGTTTTCTGCATCTAGCCATTCCTCTTCCTTATCGTAATTTTCAATGATGATTCGAAGGGGATCCAAGATTCCCATCACCCGAGGAGCAGTTTTGTTTAAATCGTCTCGGACACAGAATTCGAGGTGGGACATGTCAATGATATTTTCTCTTTTTCCGATTCCGATGGAAGCCGCAAAGTTGCGAATACTGGCAGGAGAATACCCTCTTCTCCTTAAACCGGAGATGGTGGGCATGCGCGGATCATCCCATCCCTCTACAACTCCTTTTTCAACCAGTTGAGCCAACTTTCGCTTACTGACTACACTATGGCTGAGGTTTCTTCTGGCAAACTCTCTTTGCTTAGGTTTGCGTTTGTCTTCTTCTCCTAATTTATCCAAAAACCAGTTGTACAGTTCTCGGTGGGGTAAAAATTCTAATGTGCAAAAGGAGTGGGAGATGCCTTCAATGAAATCGCTTTCTCCATGGGCCCAGTCATACATAGGGTAAATTTTCCAAGCCGAACCGGTTCGGTGATGAGGCTTGTGGATACAACGGTACATAATGGGATCTCGCATGAGTAAATTGGGTGAGCTCATGTCAATTTTTGCACGTAAGACATCTTTTCCTTCTGGGGTATTACCATTTTTCATGGCTTCAAAAAGAGTTAAATTCTCCTGAACCGATCGGTCCCGATAAGGGCTAGGTGTTCCCGGGGTAGTGGGTGTTCCTTTTTGTTGGGCAATTGCGGCCGAGCTTTGACTATCTACGTAGGCAAACCCATTCTTTATCAAGCGGATGGCCCATTGGTATAATTGCTCAAAATAATCGGATGCATAGCATTCCTCTGCCCATTGGTACCCCAACCATTGGACATCTTCTTTAATGGCCTCCACGTATTGCTTTTCTTCTTTGATGGGGTTGGTATCGTCAAAACGCAAATTTACCGGAGCCTTGTATTGTAATCCAAAACCAAAATTTAGATGAATGGAAGTGGCATGCCCAATATGCAAATGACCGTTAGGCTCTGGCGGAAAGCGGAATTTTAACTCCTCCTTGGTGTAATCTTCACTTAAATCCTTTTCTATGATTTGTTCTAAAAAATTTGGACCTTTCTCTATCATAATCAGTTTTAATGAGCTGACAAAGTTACCAAAATTTGCAAAGTCAGCACTTAATATTTAAGGGTTTAGTGAGTTTAATTAAGAGCACTGAGAATTCATTAACTAAAGACTTATATACTACAGATACTCCCGTTTTTTCTTTCACTGTAAAAAGCAATTGCTTTTTACCTTTCGCCTAAGACTTATAATGTGTGTGGACGGCTAAACCAAGACTTACCCCTTTCAGTCAGAGGTTGGATTTGCCAAAATGGACATCACTTAGATAGGGATGAAAATGCAGCAAAGAACATACTGAAGGAAGGAGTAAAAATACTAATGTCAGGAACTGGCCATTATACGGGTGGGGACTTAAGTTAGACTACTTCTCAATAGCACAGGTCTATAAAACCTGAAGCCCATTTGTCTTTAGCAAATAGGTAGTTCACAGATCCAAGTGGGTAAATGCTCTGCGCCTGGCCATCCATAAAATAAAAACTTCTATATTCTCTTGTAAAAGGTGTAAAACAAATGCGGGCAGTTTTGTATATTGACAAAGGTTTTATCTTTGACTGGGATGAGGGAAATGCGGGTATTTGCTCGTAAAGAAGCTGAAAAAAACCGTTGGGACTTATCTTCGCAAAGATCAAGAAGTGGGGACTCTCTCTTTTTTGCCAACCTGGGGAAGAGGATAAGCTAACTAAAATAATGCAAAAGAGCAGGATGAATCCAAGGCTATAAATACCTTTGAAGCCTGCATAAATAAGGAATAAAAAGTTATATGATTGAGGTACAAAAAAAGACGATTTACGAGAAATCCATATTGATTGGTATTATCACTCAAGTACAATCTGAGGAAAAATTGGAGGAGTATTTGGATGAGTTGGAATTTCT
>JAJYSO010000263.1 GCA_021793535.1 Bacteroidota bacterium
AAAATTGGTTCCCGAAGGGATCGTTGGTCGTAAACCCTATAAAGGAGAATTGGTCGAGAGCATGCATCAGTTTATTGGAGGGTTGCGAGCTGGAATGGGGTATTGTGGCGCTAAAGATATTCCAACGTTGCAAAAAACGGCCAAATTTGTAAAAATTACAGCTTCTGGAATTACCGAGAGCCATCCTCACGATGTTTCCATTACCAAGGAAGCTCCAAATTATTCACGTTAATTAGCGGTTTTAGGATTTGGAAGAGATTCTTAAATATTTTCCCGAAATTGATGATGTACAACAAGAGCGTTTTCGGGCGCTGGAGGAGTTGTATAAGGACTGGAATTTGAAGATCAATGTGGTCTCCCGCAAGGATATTGACGAAATTTATGAGCGACATGTCTTGCATTCCTTGGGGATTGCTAAATGTGTCCAATTTTTGCCGGAGTCCAAAATTCTAGATGTAGGCACCGGGGGAGGATTTCCGGGGATTCCTCTGGCCATACTTTTTCCGGATACTGCCTTTGATTTGGTAGACAGTATAGGAAAGAAAATAAAAGTAGTAAACGAGGTGGTGAGCGGTTTGGGCTTGGAAAATGTACAGACATACAATTGCCGAGTGGAAGAGCTTTCTAAGGAAGATGAGTACGATTTTATCGTGAGTCGAGCAGTGGCTCGGATGGATGCTTTTGTACGATGGACCAAAGGGAAGATTGCAAAAAAAAGTAGACACCCCCTTAAAAATGGAATTTTATATTTGAAAGGAGGGGACCTTTCAGAAGAGTTACAGGCGTACCAAAACGCAACGATTTTTCCTTTATCCGATATCTTCGAAGAAGCCTTTTTTTCTACTAAGGCTGTAGTGTATTTGCCTCAAAAGTTTAAAAAGTAATTTTTTTATTGCGTTCAAATCGTTTATTTTGGGTTTATAAACGTTGCCTTTTTGAAATGACGAAACACTGATGCACAAAACCCTCCTTATTCTTCTTTTCGGTTTTCTATTTTGCTTTGGTCGGCAGCCGAATGTCTACGGGCAACAAACTGTTTTTGCAGACAGTATTTCTACACAGCAAGATACCATAACAGGCAAAAAAGAGAAGGGTACATATTCGGGTCGGAGTAAGGTTGTCTCTCGTGTACATAAATGGTTATTTCGAAAAGAAAAGGGAAAAAAAGCACCTCCTAAAATCAAGTATGCTGAGCTGTATGGCGATTTGCAAGATAAGGTTACTATTGATCATGTCATTATAGAAAGCAAGGATCCCTTTGGGTATTCTGTTTTTGATACGCTTCGAAAACCAAAAAGTTTGTTGGAAAAAGCAGGTAATGCAGTCCATGTGAAGTCCAAGAACATGGCCATTAAAAAGTATTTTCTTTTTAAAGAAGGCGATCTGGTGGATACCTTGTTGATTCAAGAAACAGCACGTTTACTGCGGCAACAAAAATACATCAGAGACGTCAATATTGTACCGGAGCACTCCATAGAGGGCACGGTGAATTTGGTGGTGAAGGTCTTGGATTCTTGGTCAATTTTGCCCCGAGGCAGTTTTTCAAGCTCTCGTTTTAGTGTGGGTCTACGCGACCGCAATTTTTTTGGGTTGGGCCACGAAGCTCATGTAAATTACTCCAAAAGGATCGAAGATGGGAGTACAGGCTTTGGTTCGAAGTATATTGTACCGAACATTGCCAATACGTTTATTGATGTAACGGGTAACTACCAATCCGATTTAGATCATTTTCAAGATAAATACATTTCTATGAACCGTGAATTTTATTCTCCTTTAACCCGTTGGGCAGGGGGAGTATTTGTTCAAGAGCGGTCTTTGGAGCGACCATTTATCGGCTGGAACTGGGAAATTGAAGACCACCAGCTAAAGTTTGATTATCAAGATTATTGGCTGGGAAGAGCTTTTCCGATTATCAAAGCGGGGGAAGGACGAGCGCGGCAGACGAATCTGGTAGTGGCTGCTCGCACGTTTTTTGTCAATTACAAAGCAGCATTGCCGCAAGAAATTGACAATACACGTTTTTTTTCAGATGAGCAATTTTATTTAGCCAGTGTAGGGGTGAACTCTCGGGAATACGTGGCGGATCATCATATTTTTAGAGATGGCGTGACTGAGGATGTTCCGGTAGGGGATCTGTATAGTTTTACCGCCGGGGTACAGCGGAAAAATGAACGTAGCCGATTCTATATGGGGGTGCAAGCCTCCAAAGGCGGATATGTAGATTGGGGATTCGTCAGCGGTACGGTGGAAGTCGGAAGTTTCTTTGGAAGTAGCCGTGTGGAGCAAGGGGTCATCAGCTTAAAAGCGAATTATTTTAGTGACCTTTATGATATGGGAAGCGGAGGATGGCAGATTCGTCAATTTATAAAACCTCAAATTGTCATCGGTATTAATCGAGAAAAGTCTTTTAATGATCGACTCGGTTTAAACGAGCGCCCTTATTTTAGAGGAGTGAATAACTACGAATACTTGGACTACACCTCAAGGTATAAATATGGAGACTATCAAAATGGAAATATGCAAGGTTTTGAAAGCCCGGTAATCGGGACCCGTAAATATGTGCTAGACCTCCAAACACAATTTTATTCTCCATGGGAATTACTGGGGTTCCGTTTGAATCCTTTTTTAAGTACGAGCTTGAGTATTCTTACAGGAGGGGACAAAAGTTACGGAAGCAACCGATTGTATTCTTCTTTTAGTTTAGGGTTCATCATTCGCAACGATTATTTTGTATTTGATTCCTTTCAATTGTCTTTATCGTATTACCCTTCGATACCCGGAGAAGGGAATAGTATCTTTAAAGGCAATAGTTTTAGAAATGACAACTTTGGATTTTTGGACTTTAAGAGCGATAAACCCCGCCCAGTGATTTATGAATAAGAGGAGCTGGTGTAAAGAGAAGAGAGGCGTCTCGTTTTTCATTCAAGATTTTTTCAATTTTCTTTTTGGATTATAGACTTGATTTGTAGGGGGTTAAAGGGGGTATAAAAAATAAATATAAAAAAGGCAGATTTGGGTATTGTGTGATCGGAATAAAGGTTCTATATTTGCCGTCCCAAAACGATTAAAGCGTATTGTTGAGGGAAGTTCATTAGCAGGTCGGGAATTTTTTTTAAAATAAATTTCAAAAAGTACTTGCCAGGAATAAAAAGGGTTGTATATTTGCACCCGCAATTAGCAATCGGAATTAATTTTCGATTCCAATGATAGCAAATAGAAGTTCATTATCATATTGAAAATTGACAGCGTTCTTTCTAATTAAGGGATTAATTAGGGAGAAGAATTGAATCGGAGCTGGGAGCTATTTTTTATTGGGATTATATTGTTATGGAATATTAAAGACAATTGAACAATGAAGAGTTTGATCCTGGCTCAGGATGAACGCTAGCGGCAGGCTTAACACATGCAAGTCGAGGGGCATCACAGATTGCTTGCAATCGGGTGGCGACCGGCGGATGGGTGAGTAACAGGTGTACAACCTACCTTACATTGGAGGATAGCCCAAAGAAATTTGGATTAATACTCCGTACAGTTAGAGATAAGCATTTATCATTAATTAGACGCAAGGATGTAAGATGGGTACGCCCTCTATTAGCTAGTTGGTAAGGTAACGGCTTACCAAGGCGACGATAGATAGGGGCCCTGAGAGGGGTATCCCCCACATTGGTACTGAGACACGGACCAAACTCCTACGGGAGGCAGCAGTGAGGAATATTGGACAATGG
>JAJYSO010000264.1 GCA_021793535.1 Bacteroidota bacterium
TTCTTAGGGTTGAGGGAAAAAACCATATGAAAGGAGCAGTGTGATCCCAAAATTTAAAGCGCTTCAAGTAAAACGTTTCAAGAGGTAAGCATTGTGCGGATTGCCGTGTAGGAATGAGGTTTACTTGAATGTGAAACACAAAGGGTTTTTTTACCTAAACAAACTCAGGTCAAGTTCATCGGCTAGCTCTAGAATCATGTGATAACCAGCAATGGAATTCCCGTGTTCGTCTAAGGCCGGGCTATAGGTGCCGATTCCCATCTGATGAGGTACGCTTACAGTAATGCCTCCACCCACCCCTGATTTACTGGGTACACCGACAGTTCTTGCATAGGTTCCACTGAAATCATACATTCCCGCAATGAGCATCTGAGCAAGTATCAATTCGGTAAGTTTTGGGTTTTTGAAACGGGTGTCCCCGTCAAAACGGGTGCCCTGATGGGCAAAGAAGTAGCCTATTTTAGCCAAATCCAAGGCAGAAACCTCAATCGAACATTGCCTAAAATAATTGTTCAATTGATCTTCATCTCCTTCCTCACTTTGGATCCATCCGTTGTTCTTTAAGATGTAAAAGATTCCGCGATTTCGATCGCCTGTGGATTTTTCTGATGCGTATACCCTTGTGTTCAATTGAATGCTATTGTTCTTAGTGATGTATCGAATCCGCTCCAAAATCCGCTCAAAGGGTTCCTGACCTTTTCCTTTTATCAGAGAAGTAACCAAGATTGCCCCGGCATTCATCATGGGGTTTAAGGGCTTTAAGTGGGTTTCCAAATCCGCATAGGAGTTAAAGGGCTTCGGTGTACCGTAATACCCTACTCTTTTAAAAACTTCTTCCTCTCCGCGATCTTCTACAGCGAGCACCAGTCCGATCAATTTGGAGATGCTTTGAATTGTAAATGTTTTTTGCGTATCGCCTGCTTCGATAATTCTTCCATTGGAGGTCACAATAGCAATGGCCATATCATTGGGATTTGCCTTTCCCAGCTCCGGGATATAATCGGCAACTTTTCCCTCTTGGGTAAAAGAGCGATTGTTTGCAATTAAATCGTTAAGAACCGATTGCTGAATCTGCTTTTCTAAATCATTTTTTTGCGCATACCCTTGTGGGGTTTTCAAAAAATAAAAGAAAACCAGAAAGAGAAGCGCCCATTGAAGGTGTTTTTGCATGCTGTTAAAAGTTGAACTTAAAAGAGTAGCAATGTACAAAATTTTATATGGACACAAGAGACGGTATCTACACCCAACAAAGCGCGCTTTGTGCTTAAAAAACGATAAAATTACAAATTAAAAGCGTATGTTTGACAGCTGATTTAAACCTTGTCTACAGGGGCTTTTATAAACCATTTACCTGATAAAAATGTTCATGATGAGATCGTTAATCCTCCTTTTTACCACAGTATTTTTCTTGACCTCCTGTCAAAAGAACACCCAAAAAGAAGAAAGGGTTCCGTATTCGACAACGATGCAATCCCAAATGCAACCAGCAGCCTCTTTTGGAGAGGTGAGTTTGGGGGATATCGTTCCAAATGAGTTGGTTTGTATGGTCAATAATGACTATATGGGAACAGAACAGTTGGAAGTTGAAGTCAACGGAAAGATTTATTACGGATGCTGTGAAATGTGCCAGCAAAGATTGCCGGTGGATGAAAGTGTTCGCGTTGCCATTGATCCTATTTCTCAAAAAGAAGTGGATAAAGCCGATGCTGTTATTGCCGTTACTGGGGAAAGAGGAGAAGTTACGTACTTTGAAAATAAGGAGAACTACCAACAGTACGTGGAAACCCTCTTAAAATAAACGGGATCAGCACAGTTTTTTCATCAGAAAAGAACCCGTAAAAACTGAGGTTTTATTTTAAAAGGTTCGCGTCATGTCTTGGGGCAGTACCAGGATGGCCTCCGTCTTTTCTATATCTTGCGGCAAGGATAAGGCTTTATCTTCGGTTTGAACTACAGTGATCACGGCTATTCTGAGGCGCTGTAGGAGCTTTTTTTGACGCTTGAGGTACCAGTAAATTCCGCCGTAAGCTTGGCTGTGAAAATTGCCATTAAAATGTAAGAAAAGCTTTCCTTTTTCCCAATTTTGTCGAATGGACTCGGCCATAGTGGCGTCTTTGAGTGCCTGCGCATTGATGTAATTTTGTACCTTGTCTCCAGCGTGTTCCTTCATCATGTCTTTCATTTGGTCATATCCTGGTGTGCGCATACTTACCTTAAGCGGTAGCTTTGCGAGATAGGGACGCTCCTCTTGTTTTAAATGGGAAAGTGTATCCAAGTTGTGTTGAGCGACCAATTGGGCATAATGGCGGGGAACATTGGTGGCGATGAAATCCAGTTGGTGTGTTTTGGCAAAGTCCAGCAAGGGCTTGTAATCGGTTTTGTAATTGGGCCACAACCGGGCATCATGGGCGAAATGTTCCTCAGTTAACTGATCGGCGAGATAGCCCTTTACTTCCTCGGCGTTATCTCGTTCAAACATTTCGGCACCGAGCACTACATCTTCCCCTCTTTTTTGATAGAGGGCTTGTGTGGTTTTGAGTTCCAACCAGTGATTAAGTGCGTTGTCGTGAAATTCTCCAAAGAGGATGATATCGTACTTGGTGCTCAACTCTTCTATAAAAGTCGAAAAGGATATGGGTTCCCCCTTTTTGTTATACAACTGGTAGGCCTTTAGCTCTTGCGCCTTTAGCACAGAAGTAGTGAAAAAAATATGCAAGAGAAACAGGAGAAACAAGTATTTTTTCATGGTTTAATTAGAGTTGTAGAAGGGAAGAATGTATTTTTTTTCCAAATACAATTAAGGGCTTTTTAGTGATGGGGTTGGGACAGACAGCGCAAGGAAAATCATAGGCCTTTTTTATAATTTCCACTGTGAAAATATGCTCTGGTTTTCCGTAAGCAGCAATGGTTCCTTTTTTCATCAACAAAACCTTATCGGCAAATTCAGCTGCTAAGTTTAAATCGTGTAAAACGACAAGGGCTGCATTGCCCAGTTTGACAAAACTTTTGATTTCTTCTAAAATATGGTGTTGATGCCGAACGTCCAAGTTGTTCAAGGGCTCGTCGAAAAAAGCCAGTTTTTCCGTATGATTATTTTGAAGTTGGGCCAAAACACGAGCCAAGTGTACACGCTGTTTCTCACCGCCGGATAAAGAGTTATAAGGCCTGTTTTTGAACGTGAAAACATCTGTTTTTTTCATTACCTCATCCACAATGTCAAGATCTTTTTCACTGGGAACAGAGCCAAAGTATGGATATCGGCCCATCAAGACGATGTCTTTAACCAATAGGCCGATGCGCGGATTGTGTTCTTGAGAGAATTTAGCTTTGTGACGTGCCAGAGCCATGTCGTTCCATTGGGAAAGGGCTTTCCCTTTAAACTCTATTTTCCCTTCTTGCGGTGGGATTTCTTTAGCCAATAAACTCAATAGGGTTGACTTGCCTGCCCCATTGGGGCCGACAATTA
Source organism: Bacteroidota bacterium (assembly GCA_021793535.1). Lineage (GTDB taxonomy): Bacteria > Bacteroidota > Bacteroidia > Flavobacteriales > Flavobacteriaceae > JAJYSO01. The sequence goes on from JAJYSO010000264.1 coordinate 3,467, forward strand.
CCAAGAGCTCTCCTTTTTCTACCGAAAGGTCAATCGATTTTAAAAGGGACGTATCCCGATAGGCAAAAGCAATTTTTTTTACGGCTAACATCATTTCATATCCTTTTTAACTCCATTCATTCAATCTTTTCTACTCGAGTTCTTAATTTTTCGGGAATGCCTTGGCTCTTCATATCATTTTTTTAAAACGGATTAGAATCGCCATGAAAATCGGGGCGCCGGTAC
>JAJYSO010000265.1 GCA_021793535.1 Bacteroidota bacterium
TGCAACAAAGGGTTGGGGGTGGGATGGGTTTTCTTCCCCTACTAATTTTGGGACTCTTGATACTCTCTTATCGTTTCAAACCCTCATTACTGGTTCCTTCCACGCATCGGAGCAGGTAGTTTTCAAACCCATACACCGGGATGGGAGACCAAAGAAAGTATTCCTTTAGAAAAACATAAGGACATATGCCGGGTCTCTTTTCTTGACATACGTCAAGATTTTTACAAAAGGTATCCTCTATTTTTAGGGTATGATTTAACGAGATCTGGCCAGGCCTGCAAATCGCACTTTTTTATAGAGGAGCGATTGAGGTCATCCCAAAAACAACTCGTTGACGAGTCCGAAAAAGACAAAACCAATGTTTCCCACAACAATCGCTTTCGTTAACAGAAGCACACTAGGGACACATCCTGCTCTTTTAGGGCCATAATCTTAAAAAAATGTACCCATGTTTCCTCCGCAAGTTACGCGAGCCGCACTGCATAAAGAACTCCTTTTGCTCTTCTATAAAGAGGTCTATCAAAACGGGAACCTCGAGCTGATCGATGAATTAATTGCTCCCGATTTCAGATCCCATGACTGGCCGGAGGGCCTACGCGGACCTCAAGGGTTTAAAAGCCATTACGCTGCTTTTAAAGAGGCCCTTCCCCAAGCAAGATATCACCTGCAAGACCTCATTGCCGAATCTGATCGGGTGGTCATTCGATGGGAGATAAGAGGAGTCTATGTCGGACTATTTCCCGGGATAGGCCTTCCTCCAAAAGGTCAGAAAATCGCCATAAGCGAGATAGCCATCTATCGCATTGAAAAGCAAATGTTGCAAGAATGCTGGAGGGTTTCCAATCCCTATAAGGTTCTGTCAAAAACAACACCCACCTGTTACACTAGCCCTCATAACCAATAAACCCGATAAGCCACCTTTACTTTTTAACTTATGCACACTCAACGCTATACAATCAACCGCCTTGAGGACCCAACCTCTTTAGGGCAACTAATACAAGTCTTTGCGCAGGTTTTTGACATGTCTTCTGCTGTAGAAGTTGAACAATCACATCTCGAGGAGCTTTGCAAAAATGAATATTTTTTTGCGCTCGGGGTTTTTTACAACACACAAATTGTCGGGGGTTTGACGGGGTATCTGCTCCCCTCCTATTTCCACAAAAAATTCAGTCTTTACGGCTATGATTTAGCGGTGCTTCCAGCCTTTCAAAGACAAGGAATAGGAAAATTGTTAATCGACTACGCCAAGACCTACTGTAAAAAAAAGGGTTTTGACGAATTCTTTGTTCAGGCACGCCAAGAAGCCTCTACGCTTTATTTTTACCAAAGCACCTTACCCGACAAAACAGAAGAAGTGATGCTCTACAGTTATACCTGCACTTCCTAAAAGCCCCTCAAAAAATGTCCTGCTTAAACCACAGTTATGGAAATTCGTTATCAACTTAAACCTGCTCTCATGGGACTCTTAGTCTGCATTGAAGCCCAAACATCAAGGAGAAATACTCCACCAATTCATTATCAAAAGAAAAAAATATACATGATCAGCTTGGTCTTTTTAATTCTTCAAATAAAAGTTTCCGGGCCGCCCGCCGAGCCCAAAAAATATCTGGAGGAGTCTCTTTCTGACTCCATTCCCAAGGCTTTTGCTCCAAAAACCATTTCACCAAAGGGCACTGATGTTTTTGGAGCTGTTCTTTCACAAAAAGCCGACGAATTGTTTTATGCGATCCAGAACGATCTTTTGGGGCCGCACAAAACGCATTGACAATCTCAAAAATGAAGCCATGGCTCCGCCAATCAAAACTTCCTTTTAAGCCCACAGACATCAAAAATTATGGAACCACAAGACCCTTCTCTTTCAAAAGTACAACTTTGGCAAAGTGAAATCGATCACCTTACAACAGAGTGTCTTACTCATTTTAGCGGGTTGTCTTTAAAACAACTAAATTGGGCTCCTGATGAGCGTACTTGGAGTATTGCCCAAAATTTAACCCATGTCATCCGCCTGAACGAAAGTTACTTCACGATCTTCAACCAATTAAAGGCAAAAAATTACACCCCTTCTTTTTGGGTAAAAATCCCCTTCCTCCCCAAATTTATGGGGAAAATACTTTTAAAGAGCGTGCAGCCCACGTCAAAAAAGAAAGTAAAAACAGCTCCTCTCTGGGAGCCCGACAGAACAACAGCCAGCTTAAAAATCCTCACGACATTCCAGCAACATCAAAAGGAGTTAAAGACCCATATTCATCAAATGGCAGCACTACTCCCCAAAGGAATAGTGCTCTCTTCACCGGCTCATAGGCACATTGTCTATCCTTTAGAAACCGCTATTTGTCTCTTAATTGCACACGAAAAAAGACATTTGAAAAAGGCTAAAGAACTGACCTCCCAATTCCCTTCCGGCCTACACTAAAACCTCCGCTAAAAGCCCTATAAGGTCGCATTTAAAAACCCGATCAAATCCATTTCATAATAGCGCAAAACTGAAATTAAAACAACCCCGATAATGGAATACAACCAAGAAAAACTGCGGGTACGTTGTTGTTTAAATCCCCAGATTGCCAACCCTATAAAAGGAAGCGCAATTAAAAAATGAGTCCCCACCGGTTGACCTTGAAAAACAGCAATTATTTTCATAATGACAAAAAACACACAGTAAAAATAAACGATCATTCCCACGGTTTGTCGAGTACGTTCCTTCGAAAAAGGTTTGGGCCGATTTTGAAACCCTTCTGGATCCACTGCCATTACTTATCCTGTTTAAAAAATGAGTCCACAAATTCAGTCTTGTTAAACACCTGCAGATCTTCTATCCCTTCCCCTACGCCAATATATTTCACCGGGATCTTAAATTGGTCACTAATGCCAATGACCACACCTCCTTTAGCCGTCCCATCCAATTTTGTAACGGCCAGAGCCGTTACCTCTGTAGCCGCTGTAAATTGCTTCGCCTGTTCAAAGGCGTTCTGTCCGGTAGAGCCGTCTAAGACGAGTAGGACTTCATGTGGTGCATCGGGAATTACCTTCTGCATCACCCGTTTGATCTTGGTCAGTTCGTTCATCAAATTAACTTTATTGTGCAAGCGTCCTGCCGTATCGATAAGCACCACATCCGCTTCCTGTTTGATTGCACTCTGCAAGGTATCATAGGCGACAGAAGCCGGATCGCTTCCCATCTTTTGTTTGATTATTGGAATCCCCACCCGTTTGGACCAGATTTCCAATTGCTCAATTGCTGCTGCCCTAAAAGTATCTCCCGCACCAAGGATTACCTTTTTTCCTTGCTTGTCAAATTGATAGGCCAGTTTCCCAATGGTTGTCGTCTTTCCAACACCATTGACCCCCACCACCATAAGAACATGAGGAGTCGGGCCCTTGGGAAGCGAAAATTGCGTAGCATCCTGCGCTCCTGTCTCGCTCAACAACCCGGCAATCTCCTCTCGCAAGATGGAATTGAGCTCAGCAGCCCCCAGATACTTATCACGAGCGACACGATGCTCAATTCGGCTGATAATTTTCAGCGTAGTTTCCACACCAACATCACTGGTAATCAACACCTCTTCCAAGTCATCAAGCACCTGATCATCCACCTTCGACTTACCCGCAACGGCTTTTCCAAGTTTCTCTATAAAACTCTTATTGGATTTCTCCAATCCCTTATTCAAGGTCTCTTTCTTCTCTAGA
>JAJYSO010000266.1 GCA_021793535.1 Bacteroidota bacterium
ATCTAATTAGATTCCATGAAAAATATTGCATTGGAAAAAGAAGTGGACACCGCCGGAATGGCCGCGGAGAGGAGAAAGTTTATCGCGCGGTATAGAGCTGCGCGAAAGAAGGCAGAAACTTTGGGCAAATTGGCCAAAGAAGAGAAGGCAGTGGCCTTGTTGAGTAGCTCTGTTCGGAATCACGACGGTACTGTTTTTGTCCAACAAGGCGGATCCTATGCGATGGATGATCCGGAGAACTTTTTGGATATTGCCACGGCTTTAGAGGACTACAACATGATTGTACGCTTGTTAAGAGACGGCCAACCGGTAAAGATCGAGTTGGATGTGGCCTCTAAATTTTATACTGATGAGAAACAAGGCTACAATGTGGTGGCGGAGATTCCCGGGACGGATCCCGAGTTGAAAGAGGAGGTCGTCATGTTGGGAGGGCATTTGGATTCCTGGCAAGGCGCTACTGGGGCAACGGACAATGCAGCAGGTTCTGCTGTGATGATGGAAGCCGTTAGGATCTTGAAAAAACTTAAGGTACAGCCCAAGCGCACCATTCGAATTGCGCTCTGGAGTGGAGAAGAGCAAGGTATTCACGGATCCAGAGGCTATGTTTCTAAAACTTTTGCCGATCGTACGGATATGCAACTGAAACCTGCTCATGAAAAATTTGATGTGTACTTCAACTTGGATAATGGTACCGGACGGATTCGGGGCGTGTATTTGCAAGAGAATGAAGCTGCATACGATATCATGGCCCAATGGCTGTCACCATTTAAAGAATTAGGAGCGACCACACTGACCATTAGCAATACAGGGGGTACAGATCACTTGTCTTTTGATGCAGTGGGATTGCCCGGATTCCAATTTATTCAAGATGAAGTGGAATACAGTTCACGAACGCATCATAGCAATATGGATAGCTACGATCATTTGGTTGAAGAGGATTTGAAACAAGCTGCAACGGTGATCGCAGGAATGGTTTATCAAGCTGCGATGAGTGAAGAAAAGGTGCCGCGTAAGCCTTTACCTGATCCACAGCCCGCCAGAAGCTTCTAAATCGACTGAAACATCTTAACGATAAACAGAGCAGTTGTGCATAATGGCCGCAGCTGCTCTTTTAATTTTCTTGGTAATAGGCAAAGGCTTCGAAAATCAAATCCTCGGGAACCTCACAGTCAATTTGGGCTTCTCCAATCTTGTTGAGCAAGACAAAATTAATGTGTCCTTTTTCGTTTTTCTTATCGTAAATTAAGAGTTTTAAAAGCGCTTGGATTTCCGTAGGGTTAAAACTCACTTTTGGAAAGCTGTGTAAGATGACCTGTTTGATTTCGGTGAGCTCCATAGAGGATAGCCCGCATATTTTATGAGAGAGATAGGCTTCCAAAATCATTCCTATGGCAATGGCTTCCCCGTGTAGAAGCGGGGTTTTGTTCGCATTATCCATACAATAGCTCTCGATGGCGTGTCCAAGGGTATGTCCATAATTTAAAATTTTACGCAAGCCTTGTTCGCGGTTGTCTGCCGTGGTTACCCTCGCTTTTATTTCCATGGATTGTTGGATCAGCCTTTCTAAGTCTTCTGTGCGGAGTTGATTCAAATTACTGAGCTCCTTCCAATACGCTTTATCCGAGATAAGCCCATGCTTGAGCATCTCTGCCAATCCACTTCGCAACTGTTGCTGTGGCAGGGTCTTCAGGTATTGTGTATCGACTAGCGTAAGCAGGGCCTGACTGAAAACGCCGATCTGGTTTTTGATGTTTTTACGATTGACACCGGTTTTTCCGCCAATGGCAGCATCGACCATCCCCAATAAAGAAGTAGGGATATTAATAAAGGCGATTCCTCTTAAAAAAGTAGAGGCCACGAAGCCTCCCATATCGGTAATGATTCCTCCTCCCAAGTTGATTAAAATGGATTTGCGATCCCCACCTAAGTCTGAAAGGGTATCCCATAAGTGTTGACAAGTGGCGATGTCTTTGTTGCTTTCCCCGCTTTCTACTTCGATGATTTCATAGCTCAGTGTTGCGGATAACTCTTGAAGCAACAAGGGCAAGCAAAGAGGGTGTGTGTTTTCGTCACAAAGAATAAATATTTTAGAAACCTGCTTTTTTAAAAGAAGGTTGTTCAGGGTTTTGTAGTTTTTTTTACCAAAAACTGTTGTATTTTTGAGTGCCGATAAAAAAGCCATAGAAGGGGAATATATAAAGTTAATGGATGCGTTATTTGTCGGTAAAATGTACAAGTACAAAAATCACAAATTAAATGGAAAAAAAGATTTTTAATAATACAAAAGGTGCCTTTTCTTTAAAAAGCGATCAAGAACTGGAGGATTCTATTTTTGTTTTTAAGATGATGAGCCGACCCTGGATGGTTTCTATAGGGACCTGGCTGACCAAAACGGCTTTTCAATTGCACCTGCCTGTAAAAGGACTGGTTAAAAAAACGATTTTTAAGCAGTTCTGCGGGGGAGAGACCCGAGAAGAGTGTATCCCGGTCATGCAGCGCATGATGACCTCTAAAGTACATACCGTATTTGATTATGCCAGTGAGATTAGAGAAAAGGGAGAGGCTGCATTTGATAAAGACTTGCAGAACCAATTGGAAATTGCGGCTTTTGCCAAGGATCGGAAAGAAATCCCCTTTTTGGCTATTAAGCCCACGAATTTAGGTGCTTTTAGCGTCTGGGCAAAAATTAGCTCAGGAGAAAAGGTTACGGCAGAGGAGCAGCAATTATGGGGAAATATAAAAAGGAGGTTTGAAACCATGGCTCAGCGGGTTTCGGAGCTCGGGTTGAGATTGCAGGTGGATGCCGAGGAATCGTGGACCCAAAAAGCGGTGGATGACTTGGTGGAAGAATTGATGAAAAAATACAATCAAGAACGCGCGGTCATCTACAATACTGTGCAATGTTACCGGTGGGATCGCTTGCAGTATGTTAAAGACTTACACCTGCGGGCAAAAGAGCAAGGTTTTAAAGTGGGACTCAAAATGGTACGAGGAGCCTATATGGAAAAAGAAAATGCACGGGCTCAAAAAATGAATTATCCTACTCCCATATGTGAGGATAAAGAAGCTACCGATGTGAATTATAATGCTGTTTTACATTACTGTATAAAACACCTTGATGATTTTGCCATCTATATCGGAACACACAATGAAGTAAGTGCTTATCTGGCGATGCAACTGATGGACCAATCGCAGATTGCCAGAAATGACGATCGTGTTTGGTTTAGTCAGCTTTTTGGGATGAGCGATCATATTACGTTTAATTTGGCGCTCAATGGGTTTAATGCAGCCAAATACATGCCTTTTGGAAAAGTAGAGGAAGTCATTCCTTACCTGATTCGAAGAGCGGAAGAGAACACCTCGGTTAAAGGGCAAACCGGTCGAGAGTTGGCGTTGTTATTGGAAGAGAAAAGCCGCCGTAAAGGGGTCTTTGCCAAACGCGTGAACTAGGCAAGTTCGACAAGAACCGGGGATGTAAAATTCCATACATCCTTTTGCAAAAGTACAAGTTCATAAAAAAGCTTTATAAATTTGAATCATAAGGTTATTTGGTGTAATTTTACACCACATCCTTGAATTATGGCACGACAAAGCATTACATTGACCAAGCCTAATGACGAATGGCTAAAAAAGCAGGTTGCGAATAAGGAATATTCCAGTAAAAGTGAACTGGTCAATGATCTC
>JAJYSO010000267.1 GCA_021793535.1 Bacteroidota bacterium
AGATCATCTTATCGTTACGCAAAGTGCGTATTTTAGTTTTGCAGATGAAGGTTATTTGTAGGGCCTATGTATGAACAATTCCAGGAACATATCGAAAATGACTTTCCCTTTTTACAGGATAAAAAGCTAGTACTGGCCATCAGCGGAGGAGTGGATAGCGTAGTATTGGCTCACCTGTGTGATCGAATGGGTTTGAATTTTTCTTTAGCCCATTGTAATTTTCAACTGCGGGGTAAAGAAAGTGATCAGGATGAATCTTTTGTTAGAGATTTGGCTATAGATCTAAAAGTCCCGGTGTGGGTAAAGAAATTTAATACGCGTGAATTGGTTGGGGAAGGAAGTTCTGTTCAGCTTATTGCCCGGAAGTTGAGGTATGAGTGGTTTGAGGAGCTTGTAGAGCAAGAAGGATTCGATTTTGTGCTGACTGCTCATCATTTGAATGACGATGTGGAAACTTTTTTTATCAACCTTATAAGAGGGACTGGAATAGAGGGCTTGGCCGGTATTCCTGTCCAAAACGCAGAAATCGTACGCCCCCTCTTGGATTTCTCTCGCCAGGAAATTAGAAAATTTGCCCTCTCCAATAAAATCCGCTGGAGGGAGGATAGCAGTAATGCCCAAGATGATTATTTACGCAACCGCATACGACACCGAATCATTCCTTTATTGGAAGACGAAAACCCTGATTTTTTGACAAGTTTTGAATTGACCAGAAATCATCTCAAAGACACTACTGCGCTGCTCAAAGATTATGCCCATGACCTCCATCAAAAAGTAAGCGTGAAAAAAAATGGATACTTGTATTTTGATATCCGAAAGTTGAGCAGTTTTTCGAATCCCCGAGCTGTTCTTTATGTACTGTTAAAACCGTATGGGTTTACCGAGTGGGATAATGTTTATTCCTTGCTACATGCCCAATCGGGAAAAATGATTTGTTCGGGAACCCATAGATTGTTAAAGGATCGCGATTATTTGATTCTGGATCGGTTGGGAGAAAAAGAGGAGTATCCTGCTATGCTTCTCCACAAAGGGGAGGATGTTCTTGTTTTTCCACAGGGGAGGTTAATTTGTGAAAGCGTTATTAAAGTTACAAACAAAGCCAAAAATATAGCGTACCTTGCGTCGGAAAGGTTGGTATTTCCATTGAAATTAAGGAGATGGGAGGCAGGAGATTCCTTTCAACCTTTAGGGATGAAAGGACAAAAAAAGCTTAGTGATTTTTTACGGGATGAAAAGGTTTCTCTTTTTGAAAAAGAAAAGATTTGGGTCTTGGTTTCAGAAGATACAATTGTTTGGGTAGTAGGCCATCGTATACATGAAGCTTACAAAGTGCAGCCAGATTCGTTAAATGTTCTAAAAATTAAATATATAGGATGAAGAGGTTAATCTTATTTGTAGCTCTACTGTTAGGTTTTGTGACTGTGTATGCACAATTTTCGGCAGAAGGGACAATGGAGAGTCCGGTGGAGTGGAAAGGAAGTGTTGAACAAGTTTCAGAAAAAACATATGACTTAGTTTTTGACGCTGCCATTAAAGAGGGATGGCATATTTTTTCACAGCACACTCCAGAGGGAGGCTCCATGCCACTTGAAATCAATTACCTCGGTAATGGAACGTCCTATCAAACCAATGGGGAAACCAAAGAGAGCCCTACCAAACGACAATATAATGATGTTTTTGAAGTAGACGAACTCATTTGGGAAAACACAGCTAAGTTGACGCAACAAATTGACCTGAAAAATCCCGATACACGGTATGTAAAGGCAGAGTTGATGTATCAAGTATGTGAAGAGGTATGCATTAACGAAGAGTATTATTTTGTTTTTGATTTAAAGGAAAAATCCGCTAGGCTTTATGAAAATTACGATGACTTTAAGGCCTTTGATGCAACGGTAGCGCGTACATCATCGGATACACCACAGGAAGGAGAAGAGACAGCACCTACCTTATCCGACCCTCTTGGTGTAAGCTTTTCTTCGGCTGTAGGCCTTGGTTCACAGGACCTAAAAAGTCCCGTAGAGTGGAAGGGAGAAATCAAAAAAGAAACCGATGGGAAACTCGATTTAATTTTTAAAGCGGAGATAGCGAAAGGATGGCACATTTTTTCACAGCATACTCCTGAGGGGGGGTCCATGCCTTTGGAAATAAAATATTTAGACGATGGAGCGGATTATACGACCGATGGAGCGACAGAGGAAAGCCCGACCAAACGGCAATTTAACGAGGTGTTTGGCGTAGATGAAATTATTTGGGAAAATGAAGCGACCCTGACTCAACCCATCACCTTAAAGGATCCTGATACGCGGTATATAAAGGCCGAATTGGCATATCAAGTATGTGAAGAGCTCTGCATTAATGAAGAGTATTACTTTGTTTTTGACCTTAAAGAGAACACCGTCGGGGTATACAGCAATTATGATGATTTTCAGGCTGTGGGGACAACTGCAGTGGCACAGCAGAATTCTTCTTTAGTGCAAGGCACTGCTCAAAATACTGCTCGGGCAGATAATAAAGGGATGTGGCTTATTTTTATTTCTGCTTTTTTGTGGGGATTTGCGGCCTTGCTGACACCTTGTGTTTTTCCGATGATTCCCATGACGGTGAGTTACTTTACCAAGCAGAGTAAAACTCCTGCCGTAGGGAAACGAAATGCTATTTTATACGGACTCTCCATTGTAGTGATCTATGTTTTGTTAGGGTCGTTTATTGTCGGTATTTTCGGGGCTTCTTCGCTGAATGAGCTCTCTACGAACGTGACCTTTAACGTGATTTTCTTTTTTGTATTGGCTTTATTTGGTATCTCCTTCTTGGGGGCTTTTGAAATTGTATTGCCGAGTTCATGGGCCAATAAGGTAGATCGCATGTCCGATAAAGGAGGGCTGATCGGAATTTTCTTTATGGCTTTGGCCTTGGCCATTGTCTCTTTTAGCTGTACGGGACCCATTATCGGAACCTTGTTGGTGCAAGCGGCTTCTCAAGGGGGGATAGCCCCCATTGTCGGAATGTTAGGTTTTTCTTTAGCTATAGCGATACCTTTCGGTCTTTTTGCCTTGTTTCCGGGGTGGATGAACTCTTTGCCAAAATCAGGAGGCTGGCTCAATTCAGTAAAAGTGGTTTTGGGATTGTTAGAATTAGCTTTAGCCTTTAAGTTCTTATCCAATGCTGATTTGGTGGTTCATATGGGTTCTGGACAAGTTGGTTTTTTATCTAGAGAGATCTTTTTGGCCATTTGGATTGCTATTTTTGGCATGATGGCCTTTTACCTCTTTGGGAAAATTCAATTGCCAAATGACTCTAAACCTCAGCACATTTCCGTTGGGCGTTTTATGATGGGCTTATTAGCATTGAGCTTTACCATCTATTTGATTCCCGGGATATGGGGCGCTCCTTTAAAAATGCTCAGCGGATATTTACCTCCTGAGCAGTACAGCGAGTCTCCTTATGGCATAGGCTATGCTCACAACGGAGGCCTTCAAGTGAATACGGACATGCCGGAAAATGCAATTGCCGGCCCGCAGAACATATTGGCTTTTAGGGATTATGATCAAGGATTAGCATACGCAAAAGAAATTGGAAAGCCCATCATGTTGGATTTTACCGGCGCTGCTTGCGTGAATTGTCGAAAAATGGAGGATAGGGTATGGAGCGATAAGCAAGTAAAATCCATTCTTGATCGG
>JAJYSO010000268.1 GCA_021793535.1 Bacteroidota bacterium
ATCAGGAAATGTTTCATGGTGGCCATGTGATTAGAGTGGGAGAAACAGGAGAGAAAAATCAATCAAAAATAGATTTCTCTCTTACGCTCAAAAGCAATCCCGAGTTCACAGCAAGAGTAGCCGTTATGGGGGCAAGAGCCGTGTATAAAATGAATCAATTAGAAAATTATGGTGTCATCACCATACTGGACACCCCGGCTGCTTTTTATTCCGCTCTCCCCTTAAAGGAACTGATCAAGAATTACCTATAAGCCCCATTCGATTAATCCTGCTGTAGTGGGGTCGGTAAGCATAGTCATGAATTTATGGTGCTTTCCTTTTAATTCTCCCCTGTTCAATGGTCAACTGCCGTTGCTCTGCCTCTTCCAGAGTGCTAACCCAACGCTCCAGTACGGGTTGTTCCAAGCTAAAATCCCTATATTCATCCGGACTCATAATCGGAATCCCGGAGACAATAGGATACACCCTATCGCAATGGGTGCAGAGTAAGACTCCTTCAACAACCCGATTCTCCGAGGCCATCGTAATGGGCCTAAAATGCAAATCAGCTTTGTCAAAAGGGCAGCATAGTTTTTGTACGGTTTCTAATCTCATAATATAGAGTGTAAATTGCTATTATACGCTTCTAAGGCCCGGTCTGGGTGTTTTGCATCCATTAAACCAGAGATAACGGCAATCCCATCAAACGCCAAATCCGACAAGGTCGTCAGATTGTCAGGAGCAATTCCACCGGCCAAATACAAGGTTCCCTTATACCGTTTTCGCGCTTCTTTGATGACCTTGTGGCTTACAAGTTCACATGCTCCAGCACTTTTGGAAGGGAATAGGGAGCAAAAAGAAATATAATCGATCTTGTTTTGAGCCGCCCATTCAATGGATTTCATTGCATTGCCACAGGTTAATCCTATGATTGCTTGATCCCCCACCTTGCTTTTGATAGTGGTTAAATCTTGTGGAATCCGATCAAAGTGTACTCCGTCCAATCCCAACTTTGGTACATCCTCCCAACGGTTGTTTATCAACAAAGGGAGCTGTCTTGGTAGACAAAGCCGCTGAATCTTGGCAACGAGTTCTTCGACATTTTGGTCGTCTTTAAAATGATCCCAGATTTGAACCGCCGAGACGCCTTTCTCCACGATAATTTTCAGTCTTTGTAGCAACAGTTTTTCCTCTTGTTGCGGATCCACCACTACATAGATCCCTCCGGCTTTGAGTCGATTTTCCTTTATCCTTATTTCCATCCTTGTTTAACAGCTTTTAAAAAAGCAGCCCAATATGGGTCCTTTTCAACATACGAAAGGACACTGGACTTCCCTTCTTTCATAAGGTGTACTCCCTTTTCCTTTGCGGTTATCCTTCCTACAGCTACACAAGGAATACCCATAGCTTGCAAGTGGTTAATAATGGGTTTTGTCCCCTCTTCCTTACAAGTCATAATCATGGAACCTGCACCAATACAATAACGTGGATCCAATGAAAAAACGCGACAAACCTCTGCCTGAGCATTGTGAATCGGAATTTTATCATCTTCCACCCGGGCTCCTTTATCCGAAGCAAAAGCCAGTTCATAAATGGCACCGAGCAATCCCCCTTCTGTCACATCATGCATGGCCGTTAGGTATTGACCATGATCCACCTCCTTAGCACCAAGGGCCTCTTGGAGTACAGAAATATGATAAAATGAATCTGCAGCAGCTTGATAATTCTCAACCCCTGCCTTCCTTTTGACGGTCTCCGGAAAGCTGAGTGCCAAGATAGCCGATGAAGAAATGGCACAACTTTTTGTCACTAAGATTACATCATTCTCTTGTGCCCCTTCCGCAGTCAGAAGCTGCTCCTGAGGTCCGATGGTAAGAAAGGTAGCACCCCCGACAAGGGTCGAATGCTGTCCTTCTACAAAACCGGTATGGCCTCCGGTGATGGCCAATCCCATGGCTGCACAAAATTCGTGGATATACCCCCAGTAGGTTTGAAAGTCTTCCGTGGAAAAATGGGCAGGGAGGTTTAAAACAAACTGGCCGTACAAAGGCGGAAATCCCGTCGTGGCAATATCGTTAGCCGTTAGTTGAACAGAGAGCCAAGCCGATTCTTTAAGCCCTAATTGAGGAATCAGCGATAAAGGATCACTAGCCATAGCAAGAGCTTGTCCACCATAGAGCTCTACTACCGATACATCCACGCCAAATTTCGGTTTTGTCTTCACGCTATCCTTCCTGCTTCCACAGCGAGACGCGATAAAGCTCTTAAAATAGTCTGGAGTAATTTTACCCGTTTTGGTGCTCATAAGAAACGTCATTAAATTCAACATAGAGTCCAAAAAAATCCCCCAAGGGCAAGTTCCATTCTTGAACCGGAAACCACTTCGGCAGCCCTGTTGTGGTCCATTCGATCGAATATGCCCTTCCCGCCAAAGCCGTATTTATAATGTTAATCAATTGCTTGGGCGTATAAAAGGTAGCGGTATTGTAGAATTGATTTCTTCCAAAAAATTGTTGCGTCCTTCTTCTAATCAGCTTGGGTGTATTTCGGTTCATCATTCCCATAAGAATACCATATCGGCCTACACGTGCAGCCTCTCGAAGAACTTTTACAGGATCTTTATAATACTCAAATGTGGTAATAAAGGCCAGGGCATCAAAGGTGTGCTCCTTAAAAGGGAGATGATGAGAATCGGCCATCACCAAATCGCCATCAAATCGGTACAGGGCTTGAGACAACATAAACGGAGAAATGTCTCCTCCCGTAGCTTCGATCCCAATATCCTTCCACCATCGAGTGAAACGAGTGGTCCCGCAACCAAACTCTAATAATGTTTTTACCCGCGAATCCTTCGTGAGCAGTCTTTCCAATATTTTCTTTTGCCAGACTTCAGCCCGTTTGTAAGGCCCCTCATAATAAGCTTCGTAGGTGTCGGTATATGCCCTGTTAAAAAACCATTCCTCTCTTCCCTTCCAGGTTTTGAGTTCTTTTGGGAGGAGTTCCTTATTTGTTTTTTTGATTTCCATTTTTCATTGCTTTAGCAGTTAGACCTTCTGTTGGGTATAGGCCTTTTAACAGGATGCAATGAAAAAACGACTGCGGAGAAGTTCTGCATCCCTACGTTGGCATTATCCAAATCAGGTCATCGGGTATTTTCTCAGTTCTTTACTTAGAACACCCCGTGCATTTGCTGATAAATCTAAGCAAAAAGATCCACATTTCAAATGTTCTTGAAGAGAATAAAATGGTATCCCTAGGATAATCCTTAAAGCCTTTTCAACAATTTCTTGGCTTTGGGATATTCAGAAGAAGAGGAAGGGATCTGTTTCAATGTCGCTTTGGTAGCTTTGTAATCTTTTCGTTTGAGCTGGCTTAACGCTAGTGCATACAACGCTTTTTCGGCATAAATTGAAGGGCCTTTTCGAAGCTGCTCCAAAAGCTGTTCAGCCTTTTGAAAATCATCCATCTCAATAAGGGCTAAAGCTTTAAAATATTGTATTTCTACAGCTGTCGAATCCCGCTCTAAAATTCGATCAAAATCGGTTACTGCCAAAGCGTATTCGCGTTGATTAAAATGAACCTGTGCCGCAGCATAGAGGGTATCGGCCTCTCCTCTGCGGACAAGGGAAAGTTCTTCTTGAGGAGCAAAATCCGCATAGCTCGGAACCCCTTGGCTATTGAA
>JAJYSO010000269.1 GCA_021793535.1 Bacteroidota bacterium
CTATCCATTGCAATAGCCGGCCACCAAACAATGTTTCATTAGCGTTTAGATCTTCGGGACGTATCCATTTTCGGGTATGAAATCTCATGATTCAGATTTTTTAAATACAGTGAAATATCAATTTAAGGTAAATCTCTTAAATACAGTTGTAATTTCTCTTTTAAATATATTAATTTTAAGATGATCCTCGACCTAAGTCCGTAAATTTGAATAAAACTAAAAATAAGTTATATGGAAAGTATAGCAGGCAAAGTCGCTTTTATAACTGGTGGAACAAAAGGAATCGGTTATGGAATCGCAGGATCATTCTTAAATGAAGGGATCTCCGTTTGCCTTACGGGAAGGAAAAAAGAAACCGTTGATTCGGCTGTTAAACGATTATCGAGTCGCGCAAAAAAAGATGCTAAGGTGATAGGGGTCGAAGCAGACGTACGAAAATATGCAGATCAAAAATCAGCCATATCTAAAGCGATAACGACTTTTGGAAAAGTTGATATTTTAGTGGCTAATGCAGGGGTCGGTCATTTTGCAACTATAGATAAATTGACGATCGAACAATGGAGCGAATGCATTGATACGAATCTTACGGGAGTTTTTTATACCTTAAAAGCAGGATTAGATCAGCTTCTAAAAAACAAAGGATACTTCTTCTCCATTGCAAGTCTGGCAGGAACAAATTTTTTCAAAGGAGGAAGTGCTTACAACGCCAGTAAATTTGGAGTAACCGGGTTCACACAAGCAGCGATGCTCGATCTTCGAGAGAAAGGAATTAAAACTTCTGTGATCATGCCGGGCTCGGTAGCCACTCATTTTAATGGTAACACCCCGGATGAAAAGGATCGGTGGAAAATACAAAAAGAAGATCTGGGACAGCTTCTTGTGGACCTCTTAAAGATGGACACTCGTACATTACCCAGTAAAGTAGAAGTGCGACCATCTTTTCCTCCTCATAAGTAGAGAAAAGAGCTTTTGAAGATAAAAAACAAGGGCGAGCAAAAAGGAATCTTTTTGGTCTGTCCTGAGCACGCTCTTGGTCTTCTTAACAGAGTAAATATGTAGGTTTACACTGAAAAGAAAGGTGCTTGGCATATCCTTATAACCCTCCTCTACTCACAAAGGACCCCACAGTTAACAACGCAACACCTAACAAAGCCACCATAATCACATGGCCGGCCACTATGGGTATTCTCTTGGGAGACTTTCTAACACTTGGCAAAACCCATGACTGGGCACTGATTGCTAAAGCCACCGTTGCCAATAAAAACAGTACCTTTAAGGAAATTGCCGTTTCTATAGGAGTTGAGAAGGAAAACAGGTCACTAAAAGTCACGCCGTATTGGTACATCATCCATACTCCGGTGATAATTAAAATTAAAAGACTCGGCATCCCCAGAGGTTCAAAGCTCTTTTCAAAATCGAGTAAACGCTTGGCGTCTCTTTTTTTAAGGATGGAAGGAATAATGATCGTAGCTACATACAGGTGCCCTCCAACCCAAATTGTGGCACATATCAAATGGATTATAAGAAGTAAGTGATGGTTCATGATTCTGTGAATTAGGAAATCCAAAATTAAGAATTGTTATGCAGAATTGATCTAATTAAAGACAAAAATATCCTGATAAAAATCACATCGCCTAATCGCACTATCAACAAGTGGTAAAAAAGAACAAATGGTCCGGCTAGACCTCTAGTATCAAGTACCTCTGGGATAAAAAAAATGCACCCGATTAAGGTGCATTTTAGATGTTAAATTTTAAAAGTAAGTTGCTATTTAATTGAATAGATACTTAATTCCTATTTGCATTTGCCATGCCTCGCGGTAATAATAGTTATAATCGAAGGAGCGGCTAATGTACTCTCCATTTACTTGATTAAAAGAATAGGTTGGTTCATTATTTCCATTAACCCCTTCATATGTTAGGATCCTACTGTTATTACTTGGGAAATTATTCTTGGTCACTCCCCAGCTGCTGTTCAACATGTTTCCAAAATTAAGGATGTCCAAGCTCAATTGAAGTCTGTTGGAAGTATTTCCAGCCTCTAGTTTAAATTCCTGTTCCAAATGCACATCAAAACGGTGCACCCAAGGTGCTCTTGCTCCATAGGCTGAGGCATATTGTCCTTTATGCTTTTTCAAGTATTTATCTTGCTTTGCAAAATTGAAATAAGCATCTTCATCGGCTTGACTGACAAAGTTAATATCTCCACGATCTTTAGGAATGTAGATCAAGTCATTAGACCACCCATCACCGTTCATATCATTGCTATATACATAACTGTATCCTTGTGGAGAATACCCGCTATAAAACACACCTAATCTAGTACTCATCAAATCGTTTGCATAATTGATACGATAATCTAAAGATCCGATGACTTTGTGTGGAATCACATACTGAGAGCGCTCCAAATCGGGGAGGAAAGGCCCATTAACGGAAATCAAGTTCCCATAAGCTGAAGCCGCATTACTACCGGGCATACCCGTAATCTCCTTGTGTTGGGTATACGTATAGGCCATCATCAAATTAAGGTTGTCCAAAGGAGAAGCATGTACGGTAATGTTACCTGTTGCTCCCCATCCCTTTGAAGTGTTGGACAAAACATAAGCATTTATACCGTTATACGTACGATCATTTGCTTCAGGATAAATATAACGATCATCCGGACCACTAAAACGATCCCATCCTTCTGGACCATTTAAGTCGTAGTTTTTCAACATCACATCGTGAATGGATTTAGTATAGGTTCCTTCTACCGTTACAGATAGCGGAAAATCTGCGGGGATTGAATAATCTACTGCCAAAGAAGACTTCCAAATCTGTGGCATCTTAAAGTTCGGATCCACCCCGGCTATTTCTCGTGGAAGCTCTCCTTGGTCCGGGCTGATATTTTCAGGAAGGCCTAATGTAGAAATCATTTCATCTACATCGGTAATCATTTTACCAGCCAATAACCCCAATCTTGGGTCTGCACCAGTAACATTTCCCTGAGAATCATAAGAGGTGGATAAAGCTGCGCTTCCTTGTACCATCCCTGAATTGGTTGGCATATTGGTAAAGAACACCAAGGGTAATCTTCCTGTAAAGATACCAGATCCCCCTCTGATTTTAAGGGTTTTATCGCCCATTACATCGTAAATGAACCCAATTCTAGGCGAGAATTGAACAGAGGATTTTGGCCAACTTCCAACATCTATGCTTTTTCCTCCAAAATCTAACGCTGCGATAGCATTATTGCCCATAAGGTTGTCAGCGTAGTGAATCAAATCTGCACGGGTACCATATGTTAATTTTAAATTGTCTGTAACATTCCATTCGTCTTGAAGATAAATCCCATATTGGTTGAATTTTACCTCAGAGGCAGGGTTTTTCTCCCCACCATATCCATATGTCAAAGCAAAGGCTTCAGGTGCTGCTTGATTCAAAAAGTCATCCAAGCTGGCATAGCGATAGAATCCAGTACCGCTTCGCATATACGCATTATCCGCCATTTGATGCTCTACTCTGAACCCAGCCATAATGCGGTGAGAATTCACGGACCAAGTCAAGTTATCGGTCAAGGTAAAAATGTTATTGTGCACTCCGTTATTCCAGGTAAAGAGCTCATATCCAAAAGACATATAGGGCTCCAAAATTTGCGA
>JAJYSO010000270.1 GCA_021793535.1 Bacteroidota bacterium
AAAGATTATTGATACTAGACTTGGTCAAACGGGGAGGATATTCGGAATCCTCATTTATTTTTCCAAAAAGCAATAACCCATGTCCAAAACAAGGATTTTTATGGAAAATTCTTATAGATTTCTTTATATAAAGATATGTATTCCTTCAAGGCTATTGATGAATCATAGGCAGACCTTTTTAAATGCATATTATACTTCAGATTCTCCAATGTTGCTGAATCTTCGAGCATCCGAATAACTTGAGTTACGGCCTTTTCCATTTCAGATGGTTCTATAATGATCGCCGCATTTTCTAGCAATTCTCTATTTATCTCTGTGTTCCGGCAAACGATAGGCGTATTACTTCCAAGAGCCTCTATTATAGGCAATCCAAATCCCTCATCATCCGACAAATGGACATAAGCTTCCGATATATTGAAAAGTGATGCATATTGTAATTAGTTATTTTTAGAAAACAAACCATAAACATTCACTTAACACCTAATTTTTTAGAACCATGAAACACGTAAAATTTATTTTAATAGCTCTTATAACATTGGGCACCGTGAGTCTGAGCCAAGCACAGTCTAAAATAGCTCACATCTCGACTCAAGAGCTGATTGAGTCCATGCCAGATTATCAAGACGCTAAATCACAAATCAGCAAGCTTCAGAATTCTTACGCTTCTCAAATAGAAGACATGTACAAAGAATTGCAAGAAAAAAGCAAAAAATATGAAGCTGAAGCTCCAGATCAAAGTGATGAAGAAAACCAAAGAAGAATGCAAGATTTGCAAGAGTCAAATGAGCGTGTAAGGAGTTTTCAGCAAAATGCTCAAAAAGAGTTGAGTGAAAAACAAGAGCAACTCATGAAACCCTTATTGGATAAGGCTAAAAATGCTATTGAAACCGTAGCCAACCAAAAAGGGTACGATTATGTATTAGACTCTACCGAGGGAGGAGGTGTATTAGTAGCTGCGGGGTACGATTTACTTCCTGATGTAAAAAAACAACTCGGGATTTAATCCCAGCTCATCAGCGCTATAAATAAATAAGGCCTCTTGGAACAAACCAAGAGGCCTTATTTTATTACGCTAGTATTCTGCGCCCTTTCTAACCATTATTTTTTGCGCATGTATATACTGATGGGGACCCCAGTAAAATTGAAATGCTTTCGCAATTGGTTTTCTAAAAAGCGCTTATAAGGTTCTTTAATGTACTGAGGTAAATTGCAGAAGAAAGCAAATTGTGGTTGTGTAGTGGGAAGCTGCGTTATAAATTTTATCTTTACATACTTACCCTTGTTAGCTGGAGGTGGGAAGCTTTCAATAATCGGTAACAAAACATCGTTTAACTTACGTGTCTTTATCTTTTGAGAACGGTTCTTATAAACTTCCAAAGCCGTTTCAATAGCCTTAAAAATTCGCTGTTTTTCCTTAACCGAGATAAACAAAATGGGAACGTCAATGTAAGGCTCTATTTCCTTTCTAATCTCTGCTTCTACCTTTTTAAGAGTATTGGTCTCCTTTTGGGCAAGATCCCATTTGTTAATTAAAATAACCACTCCTTTTCGATTCCGTTGAATCAGCCAAAAGATATTCTTAACTTGCTTGTCAAATCCTCTGGTCACATCAACCATTAACAAACACACATCTGAATTTTCAATGGCCCGTACACTCCGCATCACCGAATAAAACTCCAAGTCTTCTTTTACCTTTGTCTTTCGCCGTATTCCTGCTGTATCTACTAAATTGAATTCAAAACCAAAACGGCTGTATTTTGTATCAATGGCGTCCCTAGTTGTTCCCGCGATATCCGTAACAATGTACCGTTCTTTCCCGATAAGAGCGTTGATAAAAGAGGATTTTCCAGCATTGGGACGTCCGACTACTGCAAAACGGGGTAAATCTTCCTCCTCCACCACAGTTTTCTTTGGGAAAGCAGCAACTACAGCATCCAACAAATCTCCGGTTCCGCTTCCATTTGTGCTGGCAATAGTATAATATTTATCAAAACCCAAACCGTAAAATTCCACGGCATTCTGCAGGAGTTTTGGATTATCCACTTTGTTAACGGTCAGAAATATCGGCTTTTTAATACGGTGTAGGAGCTTAGCAACTTCTTTATCCATGGGGGTAATCCCCGCATGTGCATCCACCATAAAAACAATGACATCAGCTTCCTCCAAAGCCAATTGAACCTGCTTATCAATTTCTTGTTCAAAAATATCCTCACTACCGGTGACATAGCCTCCTGTATCAATCACCGAAAACTCCCGGCCATTCCAGTCTGACTTCCCATAATGACGATCTCGTGTCACTCCGCTGACAGCATCTACAATGGCTTCACGCCGCTCTATCAACCGATTAAACAAGGTAGACTTCCCCACATTGGGACGCCCTACAATGGCTACAAAAACGCTCATAATGCTTAAGGTTTAGAAAAGTAAAGCTGTATGCCCACCTAAAAATTTGAGTTGCAAAAGTAAATTATTTTTTTCGAGTCATCAATTTTTTACCAAAATCCTTTAAAACTACCTTTTTATCATCCGGCAAATTGATCTCTTTCAATAATTTAAAAGCCTCTTTTGTATAAGCCTTGATCTCTTCTCGCGTCTTCTGTGCCACACCCGTCCTTTCAAAAATTTGTGTCACCTCTGCAATTTTCTCTTCCGAAGTACATTTTGTGCCACCGTACAAGGCCAACAATCGCTTGCGATCAGCAGGAGTCGCCTCTTTCAAAGCCGTTAAATATAGAAACGTCTTTTTATTTTCAATAATATCTCCCCCAATCTGCTTTCCAAAAGACTCATAATCTCCATAGATGTCCAAGTAGTCATCCATCAGCTGAAAAGCGATCCCCAAAAGACAACCGTATCGATAGATTTCAGCACGACAAGGTTTTTCTACTTTTGCCACAATGGCACCCATTTCCATCGCAGCACCGACCAATACCGCCGTCTTATATTCGATCATCCTGATATAGTCTTTAATCTCCACATCATCTTGCTCTTCATAATCCACGTCATACTGCTGTCCCTCACAAACCTTAATGGCCGTTCTGGTGAAGAGTTTGGCCAATTCACTAAAGGTCTCTAAATCGTAATTTTCAAAAAGCTGATAGGCATTGATCAACATGGCATCTCCGGAAAGAATAGCGGTATTGATGTTCCATTTTTCATGAATACTGGGTTTACCTCTTCGAACGGGCGCATCGTCCATAATATCATCATGCACCAAGGAAAAATTATGAAAAATCTCAATGGCCAAGGCTGCATCCAGTGCCTTTTCATATGGGCAGTCAAACAGCTCAGCCGTCATTAATACGGAAACAGGGCGCAGACGTTTACCACCGATATTTAAAATATAAACCATTGGATCATATAGGTTCTTAGGCTCTCGGCTATCAATATGATCATTCAAATACGTCAAGAATTTTTCACGATAAAACGCAATAGAATTCATTGTATAAAATTTTAAGCGAAGATACTTTAAAAAATAGGGTTGCAAGAATTATTGACGGCAAATGTTCGGGGTCTCGTGTAGGTTCCCTCAACCCAAAATTGTAGCCGTTATTTCACTCATTTATAGAAAAGGAGACTTATCACCAATCTTCCTCGTAAGAAGACAAAAGTTAAGACTCCTCACTAGTGTCCCA